>DASXPS010000011.1 GCA_036493475.1 Sporichthyaceae bacterium
TCGTCGAGGCCCAACGCGGCGAGGAATGCCGCGTAGAACTTGTCCTCGATCGCGCCGACCGCGAAGTATCCGCCGTCCGCGCACTGGTAGACACCATAGAACGGTGAGGCGCCCGAGAGCAGATGCTTGCCGCGGCCGGCCCAGATGCCCGCGTTGACTTCGGCCAGCCAGGTGCTGTTGAGCAAGGCCGCTCCGTCGACGATCGCGGAGTCGATGACCTGCCCGCGTCCGGTGACGGTTCGCTCGAACAGGGCGGCGACGATGCCGAACGCGGTCACCAGCGAGCCGCCGGCGAGGTCGCCGACCATCGCGAGCGGCGGCACCGGCGTCTCGTCGCCGACGACCCCGAGCGAGCCGGCGATCGCGATGTAGTTGATGTCGTGTCCGGCGCGCTCGGCGTACGGACCGTCTTGGCCCCACCCGGTCAGGCGCGCGTAAATGAGGCGTGGGTTGCGTGCGCAGAGCACGTCGGGACCGAGGCCGCGCCGTTCGAGCGTGCCGGGGCGGTTGCTCTCGAGCAGGACGTCGGCGTGGTCCGCCAGTCGCGCGATGACTTCCGGTCCCCGGGTTGTCCGGAGGTCGACGATCGCCGAGCGCTTGCCGCGGGACAGGTACGCGGCGGGGTCGAGGGGCAGCGTCGTGGGTCGTTCGACGGACAGCACATCGGCGCCGAAGTCCGCCAGCAGCATCGAGCAGAACGGGCCGGGACCAAGCGCGCTGAGGTCGAGCACCCGGACGCCGTGCAGCGGGCCCGCGGTGGCCCCCTCGGCCGGCTTCATGATGTGCCCGTCCGTCGTCGCGCGAGTCCGCCGTCGAAGGCGTTCGTGATCGTCTCCGGGGTGAACTTGATGACCGCCCGCCCCGGATGGTCCGCCGCGGCGATGTGGGCTTCCTGCGCCTGTGGATCCTCCGGGTCGTAACGCCGGGCGATCTCGCGAAGGAACCACAGCACGGTCTCGCGGTCGTCGAGGATTTCGCTGGTCCCCTTGAACGACATCGTCCGGGACTTGCGTGCGGTGAAGACCGTGACGCAGCTGCGCGGGTCACGTTCGATGGCGCGGGCCCGGGCCCGTGAGCGCTCGGTGCACATCCAGAACACGCCGTCCCGGTAGACGAACGCCTGGGTGATGCCGATCGGGTGGCCGTCGAGGTTGGTCCATCCGAACACGCACTCGATCTCGCGCTCGAGGAGTTGGGCCTGCCGCTCCTCGCTGAGTCGGTAACCCGAGGCGTCGCGCAACGAGGAGATCTCGGTCCGGGAGTCGCTCACCGATCCACTGTAGGGCGAAACCGAACAGCGATGGAATACATGGGTCGACGGTGCTAGCGTCCCTTCATGCGGTCGCTCATCCAATTCAGCAAGGGCCGGACGAGCAAGCAGGCGCACCGCGATCTGCCCGGTCCGGCGCCGGACGGATCCCCGCTCAAGGACGACGAGCTGACCCGCGGCGGGTTCGACGGCCGCGAGGCCGTGCTCTACCGCGCCAACGATCCGACGGTGTTCCGCACCGAGGGCCGTTTCCGGTCCACCACGGCGTTGCTGAGCGACCTCAAGCCCACTGACCTCACCGATCCCCGCGGATCCGCGCAGCGCTTGCACTACAACGCCGACGTCACCACCTGGCTGTCCCGGCGGGCCGAGCCGATGCCGTTCTTCCGGCGCAACGTGGACGGCGACGAGTGTTGGTTCGTGCACCGCGGTTCCGGCACGGTGGAGACGGAGTTCGGTCCGATCGCCTACGGGCCGGGCGATTACCTGGTCATTCCCAAGGCGATCACCCACCGGTTCGTGGTCGAGGCGGGCGAGACCTTCCTGTTCGGCATCGAGACGGTGGGGGAGTTGCGCGCCCCGACCTTCGTCGGCCTGGGCCGGCACGCCCCGTTCGACCCCGACGTGATCCGGGTACCCGAGCCGGCACCGGTCACCTCGGACGCTGCCGAGTACGAGATCCAGGTCCGCTACGACGGCGAGTACTCGGCGATCTTCGTCGACCATCACCCGTGCGATGTCGAGGGATGGAAGGGCGACTACTTCCCGTTCGCGTTCAACATCCGCGACTGGAACGTGATCATGTCCGACAGCCTGCACCTGCCGCCGTCGATGCACGTCTTCCTGGTGGCCGACGGCGTCAACATCATCAACCTGCTGCCCCGGCCGTTCGAGACCGTGGCCGGCGTCGAGCGCATCCCGTGGTTTCACCGCAACGCCGACTACGACGAGATCGCGCTCATCCATGGTGGGAAATCATTGGGCCGACCGCTGGTGCCGGGCCTGATCAGCCACGACCCGCAGGGCATCCACCACGGCTTCCCGGACCGGGCCCGGGTCAAGGCCCGCCGCGAGTGGGAGGAGCATCCCCGCATCGAATGGGAGATCATTATGGTCGAGGCGGCGCGGCCGCTGAAGCTCGACCCGGTGTTGCAGGGACAGGCATGACCGAACGTGACTGGGCGTCACTGCTGCCCACCTTCGACATGTTCGACGAGGCCCACGAGGAATGGAAGTACGAGGGTTTCGCATGGGCCCGCGAGCACAGCCCGATCATCCACGGCAGCCCGCCCTCGACCGGTCCGCGCACCATCGTCACCCGCTACGCCGACGTCCGGGCGGTCCTCGAGGACCCGGAGACCTTCTCCTCCGCCGGCGCCCCGCCGATCCCGGCCCCGCTCAAGTTGGGCGCGCTGGACGCCGACCCGCCGGAGCACACCGCCTTCCGCCGACTACTGAACCCGGTCTTCACCCGGCAGTTCGCGCTGCAGTTCGAGCCGGACATGCGCGCCCACGCCCGCGAGTTGATCGACACCTGGATCGACAAGGGTGAGGTCGACATGCTCGGCGAGTTCGCCAGCCCGTTCGTCGCCCGGATCCTCGCGCGCATGGTGCTCGACGAGACGGACATGGCGAAGATGGATCGGGCCACCCGGGTCGTGATGCGGGTCGCCGAGCACCCCGACGACGAGGGCTTCTTCGACCTCGCGGTGCTCTCCGCCGAGTACCTGGCCAACGCCATCGACAACCCGCCGGAGCGCGAGGGCATGCTGCGCGCGCTGGTCACCGGCGAGTTCCTCGACGACAAGCCGATGACCGAGGACCAGGCGCTGGGCGCGATCGCCTCGACCTTCCTCGGCGGCCTGGACACCTCCCGCTCGGCGATCGCCGGCATCTGCTGGCTGATGGCGCAGCAGCCCGAACTCGAGGCCCGGGTGCGGGACCCGCGCTGGATCCGCAACGACATGGACGAGTTCGTGCGCCTGCTCTCCCCGGTGGCCTCGCTCGGCCGGATCGCGACCAGGGACACCGAGGTCGGCGGGTGCCCGGTCAAGCACGGCGAGCACCTGTTGCTGCGCTTCGACTCGGCCAACCGCGACGAGGCGAAGTTCCCCAACGGCGAGGCGTTGCAGTTCGACCCGCCGCGCACCGGCACCGCCGGCTTCGGGCTGGGAATCCACCGGTGCATCGGCATGCACCTGGCCCGGGTCCAGATGGCGGTCGCCATGGAGGAACTGCTCGCCCGGATCACCAACCTGCGCCTCGCGGTACCGGCGGCGGAGATCACCTGGGCGCCGGGGATCGCGAACTGCCCGCACGCGGTGCCGCTGCTCTTCGATCGGGTCGCGTCATGACCGAGCAGTTCGACGCGCTCGTCATCGGCGCCGGCGCCGGCGGGATGGCGGCGGCCGGCCGGCTGCAGGCGGCCGGCTACCGGACCCTGCTGGTGGAGCGGTGCGACCGGGTCGGCGGGCGCGCCTCCACGATCGAGATCGACGGCTTCCGGGTGAACACCGGCGCGTTGGTCACCGAGACCGGTGGCGAGAACGGGCTGCTGTTCGCCGACCTCGGCGTCGACCCGGGACTGCGCGCGCCGAAGCGGCCGGTGGTGCTGCGGCTGCCCCGCAAGGACGTGGCGTTGATGAGCGGCCCGACCGGGAAGCTGGTGCAGGCCCTGCTGGCCGGCGTGGGGGCGTTCTCCCGGCGGACCGGCAAGAAGCCCCGCCCCGGCCCGACGGTCGCCGACTGGCTGGACCGGCGCAAGGCCAAGCCCGCGGTGCGCAGCCTGGCCCGCAACCTGACCTCCGCGCTGTACGCCGCGGAACCCTCCGACGTCGAACTCGCGCTGTTCTTCGACTACATGACCAAGTCCGGCGGCATGTCGCCGTACGCCTGGCACCCGGAGGGCTCGATCGGTCCCTGGCGGGTGGTCGCCGCTGACTTCGTCTCGCGCGGTGGCACGCTCTGGCTCAGCAGCGGCGTCGAATCCCTCAGCGTCGGCGCCGACGGCCGGGTCGACGGGGCCCGGATCCGGCGCTCGGGCGCCGGTGGCGGCGCCGTCGTCGACGTGCGAATCCGACTGGCCGTCAGCAACGCCGGCCCGTTGGCCACCGCCGCGATGTGCCCGCCGGAAGCGCTGCCGGAGGGATACCTCGACCGACTCAAGGCCTGGTCCCAGCCGGGCGCCCTGATCACGATCAACTTCGCCAGCCGCACCCGGCTCGGGCCGATCGACGGGCTGTTCTTCTTCTCCACCACCCAGCGGCTGGCCTACGCCGCCGAGGTGACCGGGCCCTGCCCGGAGATGGCACCGCCGGGTTGGCACCTCTACGCCGGCGCGTGCGCACCGAAGCCGGCCACCGGGGAGTTCGACCTCGAGGCAGAACTGGCGCTGCTGCGCGCGGACCTGCGCGAGCACTTCCCCGGCTTCGACACCGCGCGGGAACTCTCGGTCGAGGTCTGCGCCGGGCAGGACTGGCCCGCGCAGCGAGCGATCGCCGGGAAGGACGAGCCGCAGGCTACCCCGATCGCCAACCTGTGGAACGTCGGCGACGGGGCACGGACCCGGCTCGGTGCCGGGCAGAGCGGCTGCGTGGAGTCCGCGCGCCTGGCCGTCGAGGAGGTCCGGCGCACCATCCCGGTGACCGCAGGGAGTCGGGTGTGATGGCCGAGGACATCGCTGCCCTGCTGGCCGGCTACGACCCGTTCGACCCGGAGCACACCGGGTGGAAGTACGACGCGTTCGCCCACGCGCGCGCGCACTGCCCGGTGGTTCACCTCGACCCGCCGTCGACCGGACCGATGACGATGATCACTCGGTACGAGGATGTGCGCCGGGTGTTGGAGGATCCGGAGACCTTCTCCTCGGTCGGCGGTTCGCCGACGCCGGCGCCGATCCGGCTCGGTCCACTCGACCACGACCCGCCCGAGCACACCGAGTTCCGCCGGCTGCTCAACCCGGTCTTCACCCGGCAGTTCGCGCTGCGCTTCGAGCCGTTCATGCGGGCCACCGCGGTGGCGCTCATCGAGTCCTGGATCGACAACGGTTCTGTCGAGGTGCTCGGTGAGTACGCGGGCCCGTACGTGGCGCGCATCCTCGCCCGGATGGTGTTCGACGAGACCGACATGTCCGCGATGGAGCGGGCCAAGAAGGTGGTGATCCGGGTCGCCGAGGAGGCCACCGAGGAAGCCTTCTTCGACCTCGCCGTGCTCTCCGCGGAATACCTCGCCGCCGCCATCGACAACCCGCCGGCCGAGGATGGCGTGCTCCGGGCGTTGGTCACCGGCGAGCTCAACGGCGCCCCGCTGTCCGAGGACGAGGCGATGGGCGCGATCGCGGTCATCTTCCTCGGCGGTTTGGACACCTCCCGTTCCGCGATCGGCACCGTCTGCCTGCACATCGCGCAGCAGCCGGAGTTGGAGGAGCGGGTGCGCAACCCTCGTTGGGTGCGCAACGACATGGACGAGTTCATCCGGCTCACCTCCCCGGTCGGCACGTTCGGTCGCACCGCGATGAAGGACACCGAGATCGGCGGCTGTCCGATCAAGCAGGGCGAGCGGTTGCTGATCCGGTTCGATTCGGCCAACCGGGACGACGCGAAATTCTCCAACGCCGATCAGTTGCAGTTCGACCCACCTCGGGCCGGTACCGCGGGCTTCGGGTTGGGCGTGCACCGTTGCATCGGCATGCACCTGGCCCGGGTGCAGATCGCGATCGCGATGGAGGAGTTGCTCGCCCGGATCACCAACCTGCGCCTGGACGTCGACCCGGCGCAGTTGCGCTGGGCGCCGGGCATCGCGAACTATCCCAACCGGGTCCCGCTGCTCTTCGACCAGATCTGACGTGCCATCAGGAGGATCACCTGTGCCGGATGTGATCGTGGTCGGCGCCGGCCACAACGGGTTGGTCGCCGCCTGCTACCTGGCCCGGGCCGGCCGGGACGTTCTGGTCGTCGAGGCCGCCGACGCCATCGGCGGCTGCACGACCACCGCGCCGATCCCCGGCGCGCCGGGGTACTACGCCAACCCGTGCGCGTTCGACGTCATCGCGCTGCGGCTGTCCACTATCGGCCGTGACCTGGAACTCGCCCGGCACGGCTACACAGAGGTGGCGGTCGACCCCTGCTACGTCGCGCTCGGCCCGTCGGGCGAGTCGTTGGCCTACTGGCGCGACCCGCGGCGTACGGCCGCGGAGATCCGCCGGTTCTCCGCCCGCGATGAACGCGCCTTCCTGGACCTGATGCGCGAACTCGACCACGTCGCCGACGCGATGCTGCCGATGATGCTGACCAATCCCACCCGGCCGGACCGCAGCGCGCTCGCCGCCGTGTTGAAGGCGGCCGGTCGGCACCCGAAGTCCTTCGGTCCGCTGATCGGACTGCTCATCGGCTCCGCGGCGCAGGCGCTGCGCGAGCGGTTCGAGCACCCGGTGGTCCGCGGCACCTTCGCCATGCTCGCCAACTTCGGATCGCCGGTGAGCACCGACGGCTCCGGCGTGAACCTGATGGTGCTGCCGCTGATCAGTCGGGCTGGCATGAGCCGCCCGGTGGGCGGCCTGGGTGCCCTCGTCGACGCCCTGGCCGCGGACCTGCGCGAGCACGGCGGCCGCTGGAGGACATCTGCGACGCGATCAGTAATGCGCGCAGCGGCCGGGTGCCGCACCCGTTGCCGATGGTCAACATCATCGCCTCGGCCACGGACCCGGGCTGTGCACCCGCGGGCGGCGACGTGCTGTCGGTGTGGAGCGGTTGGACACCGCACTACCCACCGGAGGGCTGGGACGGCCTGCGCGAGCCGGTCGCCGATGCTCTCGTGGAGCGTCTCGGCGAGTACTACAGCGGCATCAAGGAGCACACCGTGACCCGGACGGCCGAGGCCTGGCCGGACATCACCGCGCGGACCAACGTGCCCGAGGGCAACGTCTACCACGTGGACATGTCCCCGTTCCGGACCGGCGGACTGCGCCCGGCCCGTGGGTTCGGCGGTTACCGCACCCCGGTGCCGGGGCTGTTCATCACTGGTGCAGGGACGCACCCGGGGCCGTCGGTGTCCGGTATTCCGGGACAGCTGGCCGCGAAGGTGATTCTGCGTCAGGCATAGCGGTCTGCTGGTTGATGGCCTTCAGCAGCAGCGTGGTCATCACGGCGAACCAGACGCCGAAGAAGCTCAACGGGATCCACCACGGGAAGATGCCGCGCCAGGCGAACGGACCCGAGTCGAAGAAGTACGTGATGATGCCCGGCGTGAACAGCACGGCGATCCAGAGGTTGAAATAGCCCGCCCAGCGCGGGAAAACGGGCTCGCTACGGGTGTCGGTGAGGATCGCGATCGCGATCGCGGCGTTCTGCACCACGGCGAACACCGGGGTGCCGACGAAGAACAGCCACACGAAGTAGTACATCGTCGAGGCGACCTGGGGGGCGAGCCGGTCGGGCTGGAACGCCATCGCCTGCACGGCGATCATCGGGGTGAGGAAGAGAAAAGCCCCGAGCGCGCCGGAGGCCAGTTGGGTGGTGGCCATCGGGGCGTGCTCGCCCTCGATCCGGCGCAATTGCACGGTGATCACCGAGACCCAGGGGAACAGCAGGGCCGAGCCGAGGATCATCACGATCCCGCCCACCTGGATGCGCTGCTGATCGTGGGCGAACAGCGCGACGATCTGCTCGCCGCTCAGCCGCGGATCCGGCGGCGGCAGGAAACCCATGATGAGGAACGCGGTGAGCAGTGTCACCGCCATCAGCGGACCGGACCACACACAGATCCGCTGGCTCAACGAGTTGGTCGGCACGGGCCTCACCTCGGGGTCGAAATCGGCTGGGGCGGCCGTAACAAACGATGTTAGGTTATTGACCCTCACCGTCGCTATCACGAAGGAGTGGCAGTGACCGGAAGGCCGGCAGGCAAGGTTGCACTGATCACCGCTGCCACGCTGCCGGTCGACGGTGGGGCCGGCATCAAATGAGGGCGTTGGTCATCGGCGGCAGCGGCGCCAGTGGGCTGCCGGTGCTGACCGGCCTGCTCGAGCGCGGCCACGAGGTGGTGATGCTGCACCGCGGCGTGCACGAGCCGGCGGAGCTGCCCGAGGTGGAGCATCTGCACGCTGACCCCCACTTCGCCGAGTCCCTGCAGGAGGCGATCGCGGACCGCGAATTCGACGTGGTGGTCGCGATGTACGGCCGGGTGGCGACCATCGCCGAGGTGTTCGCCGGTCGCTGCGGCCAACTGGTGAGCATCGGTGGAGTGCCCGCGTATCGCGGTTGCCTGCAACCGGAAACCGTGCGTCCGTACGGGATGGCGGTGAACGCCCGGGAGGACGGCCCGCTGTCCGACGACGCCGAGTACGTGCCCAAGATCTCCGGGCTGATCCGGGCGGCCGAGCGAGCAGTGCTCGAGCGCGCCTCCGCCGGCGCCTACCGCGGCACCGTGGTCCGGTACCCGGCCATCTACGGGCCGCGCAACCTGGTGCCCTGGGAGTGGTCGGTGATCCGCCGGGTACTCGACGGCCGCACCCGGATGATCCTGCCCGACAACGGCCTGTGGATCATTTCCCGCTGCGCGGCCCGCAACGCCGCCGAGGTGGTGCTGCACATCGTCGAGCAGCCCGACATCGCCAACGGGCAGGCCTACAACGTCGCCGATGACGACCAGTTCACCGTCCGTCAGTGGGCCGAGACCGTGGCCGGGATCCTGGGTGGCGACCTGGAGTTCATCGGGATCCCCGCCGAGATCGCGGGCTCCGCGCTGATCGAACTGCTGCCGCCGACCGGCCGGCCACACATGATGCTGGACAACGCCAAGGCCAAGCGCGAGCTCGGCTATCGGCAGGTGGTGCCGGCCGCGGCGGCACTCGTCGAAGCCGTCGAGTGGCTCAAGGCGAACCCGGTCACCGCGGAGGCCTACCCGCTCTATCCGGGCCGGTTCGACTATGACGCCGAGGACGCTCTGATCGACGCCTATCTTCGAGCGGTCGAACAGATTCGTGAGGCGACACCAGAGACCCGCCATCCCATGGCACACCCCAAGGCGGCCGCGAGCGGCCGGGACGAGAGCGGTCGATGACAGCAGCATGGCGACGGCTGCAGGACCTGGTGGGCGTCGAGTACCCGGTGATGCAGGACGGCATGGGCCCGCAGCCGTGCACCGCGCTGGCCGCGGCGGTGTCCGAGGCCGGCGGAATGGGCACGTTGAGCAGCCCGAGCATCGTGAACACCTCCGAGACGTTCCTACGGGAGAACCTGCGCGCGGCCGCGGAGAAGGTGGCGGCGAGCACGGACAAGCCGTTCGGGGTGAACGTGCCGGTGGGCCGGATCGCCTCCGGCGAGCTGTTGCCGGTCAGTCGCCTCTGCATCGACGAGGCCATCCGGATCAAGCGCGACGGCGGCAAGGCCGGCGATCAACTGACCTGGCTGGTCACCTCGGCCGGGTTCGCCGGCGAACTCGGGGCGGGCATCCGGGACTCCGGGCTGGTGCACATGCATAAGGTCGGCTCGCTGACCCACGCCCGCAAGGCCGCGGACAGCGGCGTGGACGTGGTGATCGCTGCCGGGTACGAGATGGGCGGGCATACCCACGTACAGGGCGTGCACACGATGGTGCTCGCGCCGCAGGTGATCGCGGCGCTGGACATCCCGGTGATCGTGGCGGGCGGGATCTGCGACGGCCGGGGTCTGGCGGCGGCGCTGGCCATGGGCGGTGCCGCGGTGGCCATGGGCACCCGCTTCATCGCGACTCGCGACCACGAGTGGCACGAGAACTACAAGCAGCGCATCGTGGACGCGCCGGAGTGGGACGACGTGGTCTTCCCCGGCGTCTACGCCCCGATCCGCGGGCTGCGCAACGCGGGCCAGCGGCACATGGAAAAGCTGCGCCCGACGATGACACCGGAGGAGTTCATCGTCTGGGAGGAGGAGCAGATCCGCGTCTCCCAGCGCGAGGGCGACGTGCAGAACGGCATCCTGGTCGCCGGTCAGGTGGCCGCCGCCATCCACGACCTACCCTCGGTGGCCGAGGTGATCGACCGCGTCGTCACCGAGGCCGACGAACTGCTCGCCGCGGCGGCCGACGGGCGGATCAGCCGTAGCGCGCCCTGAGCTCGGCCTTCGGGATCTTGCCGGTGACGTTGCGCGCGAACGGGGCGATGACCAGGAACTCCGCCGGCACCTTGTAACCGGCGAGCCGCTCCCGGCAGTGCCGGGCAACCGCTTCCGGGTCGAGCGCGGCACCCGCGCGCGGCACCAGCAGGGCCCGCCCCACCTCGCCCCATCGCTGGTCGGGGATCGGGACGACGGCTGCGTCGGCGATGTCGGGATGCTCGTGCAGGATCCGCTCGATCTCGGCGGGGAACACGCACTCCCCACCGGATTTGTACATGTCCTTGTACCGGTCGACGATGGTGAGGAAGCCCTCCTCGTCCTGCACCACGGCGTCCCCGGTGCGGAACCATTCCCCGGCAAACGCGGAGTCCTCGTCGGTGTCGCGGCGCCAGTAGCCCGGGGTGATCGCCGGGCCATGCGCCCAGACCTCGCCGGTCTCCCCGCGTGCGACGTCCTGTCCGTCCTCGCCGACGACGCGGACGTGCGTGTACTGGACGGGCGCGCCGCAGGATCCGAACTTGCGCATGGCATCGGCGGGCCTTACCACCGAGACGATCGGGCCCATCTCGGTCGAGCCGTAGCCGGGGGAGAGGCCGATGCCACGGTCGTGGAATGCCTTGGTCACCTCGTAGTTGAGGAAACCGCCGCCGACCTGACCGTGTTTCAGATGGACGAAGCGGGCGCCCTCGAACGCGGGCACCGTCGCCATCACCTGGTACATCACCGGGGCGCCGGAGAACTGGGAGATGCCCCTGTTCTGGTCAGCCAGGAGGTCCACCACCTGAGCGGGATCGAAGCCGGGCGCGATCAGCAGCGAGCCGCCCAGCGAGAGCAGCGGGTGGGTGATGCTGTTCAGCCCGGCGGCGTGGAAGAACGGCAGCACCGCGAGGTACCGGCAGTCCGGCGTCAGCCCGTAGGGCTCGATCGAGTTCAGGGCGTTGTAGTGCATGGTCCGGTGCGTGCAGAGCGCGCCCTTGGGCCGCCCGGTCGTGCCGGAGGTGTAGAGGATCGAGACGACGTCGTCGTACCGGGCGAGTGGCTCGGCTCGTCGCGGCGTGGCCTGCTCGGCCGCCTTCCGGAGATCGTGCGCGGCGTCGGCGACGCCCCATGACGAGACGCGGGGAACCCCGGCGCCCGCCGCAACCTTGTGGGCAGTCTCGGCCCACGTCGCGTCGTGCAACAGCACCTTCGGCTCGGAGTCGATGCAGAAGAACTCGAGCTCCGGCTGCGCGAGCCGGAAGTTGAGCGGGACGAAGATCGCGCCGAGACGCATGCACGCGAATTGGAGCGCGAGCATCTCGATCGTGTTCAGCGCGAGCACCGCGACCCGGTCCCCGTGCCCGACCCCGAAGTCGTCGCCCAACACCCCGGCGTACGCCGCGACCGTGCCCTCGAAGCCTCGCCAGCTCAGCGATTCGCCGGTGGCGAGGTCCTCGACCGCCGCCGCGTCCGGACGGCGCAGCGCGTGATGCGCGACGACATCGGTGACGAAGTGCTCGGACACGGTGCCTGAATCTAACAATGTTCGGTTGAACCGGGAAGTGGTCGTCCGGGCATTAAGCGGGGGAGAGCACCCCGGTCGCCACGTAGCGCGTCAGCATCCGGCGGACCTGTTCGCGGTCCCCGCCCCGGGGCCGGGCGCACAGCGCGACGTGGACGAAGGTCAGCCAAAACACCGCCTCGGCGCGGTCGTGGTCGGCGGGGAGATCCCCCCGCTCGGCGATCCGGTCCAGGATCGGGTCCCAGTACTCGCGCTGTACCTCGGCCACCCGCGCCGACTCCTCGATCACCTCGGCCGCGGTACCGAAGTCGGCCGGGTTGAGCAGGATCTCGATGTAGTCGGACTTGCGGGCCGAGGCCAGCAGGGCGAGTTCCGCGGCCACCACCAGTTCCGCGGACGGAAGGTCGAGGTCCAGTCCGCGTCGGGCGCGCGCGTTGACCCGGCGGGCCTCGTCGAAGATCACCTCGGCGATGAGCACGCTCTTGTTGGTGAAGTAGTTGTAGACCGTCTTGCGGGAGACCCCCGCGGCCGTGGCGACGTCGTCCATGGTGGTGCGGCGCAGTCCATAGCGCGCGAAGCAGGCCACGGCGGCCTTGAAGATGCGGCCGCGTTCGGTGGCCAGTTCGACGGTGGTCATCGCGGCGCAGCCTATCGGAACCAGACGCGTCGAGGGGCTTACACAATCTACAATATTTGTATAACGTGCAGCATCATGGTCGGCGACCCGATCGACACCCATGGCGGACCCACGACGTTCTGGACGCGGGTCAATGCCGCCGAGGCGCTGCCCGGCGTCATCACCCCACTGACCTGGACGTTCTACGCGCCGACCTCCGAGCGCAGCGTGCGTACCGCGTTCGCCGAACTCGGTGTGCTGCGCCGCTCGGAGATCACCTGGCCCGCAGACCCGGACCAGCGATTCATCGGCGTCTTCTACGGTCGAGCGGCCATCAACCTCGACCAGTTCCGGGCGATGGCCGACCGCAGCCCCGGTCAATCCGGGGATGCGCTGGAACGCGAGTTCTTCGGCACCGTCCGACCCGGCGTCAGTTCCGCGCCCATGCGCAGCCGCTACCCGTTCGTCGCGACGAAGACCCCGCGGGCCGCGTTCAGCGTGAAGCGTCGCCTGCTCGCGCTGGAGGCCGAGGCCGACACCTGGTGGCGGCGGGTCGTGACGGACCCCCAGCTGAGCGACCCGGACCGAGCCCGTGCCGTGCTGCGCGAGGCCGCCGACCTGTACACCCGGGTGATGGTGCCGCACACCATCGGCACGATGCTGACCCCCGCCTTCTTCACCCAACTCGCGGCGTTGGCGACCAAGGCCGGCCAACCCGGCCTCGAGCTGCGCCTGGTCACCGGGCAGTCGGTGCACGAGACGGCGTGGCTGAACCAGCTGTGGGAGATCGCGCACGGCGGCGGCGACCTCGCTGCGTTCGTCGCGCAGCACGGCTACCACGGACCCGACGAGGGCGAGCTGTCCGCGCATCCCTGGCGGGAGGACGACCGGCCGCTGCGCGCGATGACAGAACGGTTCCGGGGCATGCCTGCCGACGCCGCGCCCGCCGCGGTGCAGCGCCGGCGCGCTGTCGAAGCGGGCGAGGCCGAGCGCATCCTGATGGCCGCACTGCCCGCCGCCCGCCGCCCCGGGGCGCGGCTGCTGCTGGGCATCGTTCGGCACTTCGTGCCGCTGCGGGAAACCGGCCGCTCCACCTTCCTGCACGCCATCGACGGTGCCCGGCTCGCCGCGCGCAACCTCGGCGCGAGCCTGCAGCACCACGGGGTGCTCAAGGACCCCGCCGACGTGTTCTTCCTGACCATGGACGAGCTGACCGAGGCACTGCCGCCAGACGCGGCGGAGTTGGTGGCGGAACGACGAGCCCGGTACGAGGAGTACCGGACGTGCCGGCTGCCCGACGCCTGGACCGGACGCCCCCAGCCGCTGCCGAGCACTGATGAGCCGTCAGATGCTGCGGCCGCGCTCTCCGGGTTTGCGGTGAGCCCCGGCATTGTCGAGGGCCCGGTGCGCGTGATCTGCGCAGCGGACGAGCTGGATGCCCTGGAGCCCGGGGAGATCTTGGTCTGCCCACTGACCGACCCCAGTTGGTCGGTGGCTTTCGTGGTCGCCGCCGGCCTGGCGATCGACGTGGGCGGTCCGCTGTCCCACGGCGCGATCGTCGCTCGCGAAATGGGCCTTCCCTGTGTCATCAACACCCGGGTCGGCAGCCGGGTCCTGCGCACCGGCGACCGGGTGCGCCTGGACGGCGCCGCCGGCACCGTCACCCGGATCTGAGGAGCAGCGATGGACAACCCGTACGACGTCGACCCGGTCGAGGACTACACCCACGTCATCCCCGGCGACGTCGAGCTGTGGAGCGAGAACTATTTCTTCCAGTGCTACGACCCGCGGCACGAGGTCGGCATCTGGACCCACCTGGGTCGCACCCCGCATGACCCGACGATGTGGCGCGCGCTGCTCACCGTGTTCCTCCGCGACCGCAGCCTGCTGGTCAGCAAGACCTACGGCCGCGGTCCGCAGTTGCCGGGTGTGTCCGGGCCGAGCAACGGGACGTTGAGTTTCCGCTGCGAAGACCCGCTGCTCACTTGGACGATCAGCGCGGACGCAATGGCCCGTCCGACGAACCTCGCTTCGCTGGCCGCCGGCCTGGTTCCCGACGGCGAGGTCGTGCCGGTCTCCTTCGAGTACCGCTTTGACGCGATGACGCCCATGTGGGACCTCGGCGCCACCGACATGTCCGGGCAGTCCTGGGCGCTCACCCACTACGAACAGGCCGGGCGCATCGCCGGACGGCTGCGCTGCGGGGAGGAGACATGGGAGATCACCGGCACCGGCATGCGTGACCACAGCCACGGCCCGCGCAACTTCGCTCACTTCCGTCGCGGGTCGTGGGTGCACGCCGAATTCGGCAGCGGCCGGGCCTTCGCCGCCCTGCGGATGTGGACCAACGACGACAACGTCGCCCTCAATCGCGCCTTCATCTCCGAGGACGGCAAGCTGCGCGAGGTCACGCCGATCGACATGCCGACACTGGAGACAGCGCTGTCGGACCCGCGCTCGATGACCGTCCGCATCGACGACGGCGGCCGCGAGACCACGATCGAGGTCGAGGTCATCAACGCCAAGACCATGACGCTGGTCGAACCCAACGAGATCGTGTTCGGCGTCGACCGCAGCGACCCGCGGATCAAGGTCATCAACGAGGCGATCGTGCGCTGCCGCTGGGACGGCGAGGAGGGCTACGGCCTGTGCGAGCGCAGCCGCCGGATCGAGGATCTGAGCGGGAACTGACGTGGCGCCTCGCAGCATGTCCGCCGGCCGGGTGCTGATCGCTGCCGTGCTGTCCGTGGCGCTGCTCGCCGGGTGCGGCGGCTCACGCGCCGATCACGCGGCCATCGTGGCGGTCGGCAACGGGTATGCGGCACCGGACGTGCAGCGGGAGATCCAGGCTGCGGCCGACCTCGCGGCAGCGAAGGTCGCGGCCGAGGCGGTCACACCCGTGTCGGGTGCGGTGGTCCCGCCGGTCGCCGGCGCACCGGCAATCACCGCGCCGCTCAGTGCTGCCTCTGTGGCCGACAAAGGCGGCGACGCGCCGACCCCGGGCACAATCACCGCGCCGAGCACCGGGACAACAGCCGGTGCCACGGCATGCCCGCAGCAGTTGTCCCCGGTGGTGCTCGGGCAGACGCTGGCCACCTCCGGCCTCGTGGGCGCCACCATCGGCGGGCTGCGCGGCGGGTTGGCGGTCTGGGCGAAGGACATCAACGCCCGCGGCGGCCTGCAGTGCCACCCGGTGCAGCTCATTCAACTTGACGATGCGTCAGATCCGGCCCGGGTCACCGCGAACTGGAACTCGATGATCCATGACCGCGGCGCGGTCGCGATGGTCGGTGCCGGTGTGCCGATCGCGATCGCCGCGCTGCGCACCGCGGCCGAGCGGGACAAGGTGCCGGTGGTCGGCGGCGACGTCACCGCCGAGGACTGGGTGCACAGCCCCTACCTGTTCCCGACCGGTGGCGCCCCGCTCACCTCCTACGACGGGGGCGTGATCGAGGCCGCCAAGCAGGCTCGGGGCCCGCGCAAGGCCGGGCTGTTCTACTGCGTCGAGGCGTCGATCTGCACCGGGTTGAAGAACAACTACCCGCACAGCGCGCAGCGGGCGGGCGCCGCGCTCGGTCCGATCCAGGCGGTGTCGCTGACCCAGCCGGACTACACCTCCGAGTGTCAGCTGATGAAGGCCGCCGGGGTCAACACGCTGTTCCTCGGCCTGGACGGATCGGCCAGCATCCGGGCCGTCCGCTCCTGCGCGTCGCTGAACTACTTCCCGACGATCTCCATGGGCGCCATCGGCCTGTCCGCGGCCGCCTCCGCCGACGCCGGCCTGCGGCGCAATCAGACCTTCCTGGGCAGCGGCGTGGTGCCGTACACCACCACGGACACGCCCGGCATCCAGTCCTTCCATGTCGCCACGGCGCGCTACGCCCCGTCCGCCCCGGAGGATCAGCAGACGCTGCTCGGCTGGGCGGCGGGCAAGCTGCTCGAGGCCGCGCTGGCCAAGGTCTCCGCCCGGGCCCGGGGCGGCGCCATCACCACCCAACTGGTCCTCGACGGCCTGTGGCAGCTGAAGAACGAGACGTTGGACGGGCTGAGCCCCGGCGCCACCTTCACCAGGGGCGCCCCGGCCAAGGCGATCGACTGCTACTACGGGTTGCGGCTGGACGAGCACGGCTTCGGTGCGGTCAACGGCAGCAAACCGGTCTGCTTCGACGCCGACGGTCACTTCCAGCGGAAGTGAACGAAAACCCGGCCGAAGTTGTCGGAGTCCTTCTCCACCCGGTGATACAGCGCCTTGATCTCTTTCTGATCCAGGAACCGCAGCACCCGCTTCTTCAGCGCACCGCTGCCCTTGCCGGGGATGATCTCGACCAGCGGCGCCTTCTTGGCCACGGCCTCGTCGATGATCGCGCGCAGCGCGCGGTCGATGTCCACGCCGCGGTTGTAGATGTCGTGCAGGTCGAGCTTGAGCTTCATGCCCCCAGCCTGGTCCCTGAACGGGCCGGCGAGGGACTATGTGACTGAAGTGATTTAAATAAACCTGTGTGACACACGTGTTGCAACGTGAGTTGACCGCCGATAGGGGTCAGGATTGTTGGTGGGCCGCGGCCAAGGGAGTGCGCCGCCGTCCATGAACACGTTCGCAACGAAGACGGGGGTCAGGGATGAGATGTCACGCTCGCCGAGCGGCCATGGTTGCTGCGGCTTCTGCGGTCGCCACGATGATGCTGATCGCAGGTGGGGCGCAGCGCGCCCAGGCGGCCACCAGTAGCCCCACCGCGGGGACCGGATGCCTGCGGCAGGGCCCGATGCTCGACGCCAACTGCGGACCGATCCCAGAGGCGGCCGCACCGGTTCATCGCGCTGACGCCCCGCGCGCTGCGCACCGGCCCGCGGCCTCGGTGGAGAAGCCCGCGGCGCGTCCGGCGGCGGACCCGGTGCGCGCAGCCGGCCACCCGGCAGTCAACGACCATTCGTCCACCGCGCCCGCGTCGACGCGCGCTGCCGCGCCCGAAGCCCGCCCGGTGACCGCGGAGCACGACAGCAAGGTCGCGGCGGCGTCGGCACATTCGCGCGCCCCCGCCTCGACGACCCATCGGCCCGCGCAGCCGGCTGCCGCGCCGGCCGCGCCCGCGCAGGCGCAGGCCGGCCCCGCGGTCGCGAAACCCGACCAACCTGTCCGCGCCATGGGACAGCCGCAGGCGCCGGCTCACCCGCAGGCGCCGGTCCATCCGCAGGCGCCGGTCCATCCGCGGGCTGCGGCCGCCCCGCAGGCTCCCGCTCACCCGCAAGCTCCAGCTCGTCCGCAACCCGCGGCGGCCCCGCAGGAGCCAGTGCATACGCAAGCCGTCGCTCGTCCGCAAGCTCCGGCTCAACCGCAGCACGCGGCGCATCCGCGGGCGGCCGCGCATCCGAGAGCCTCGGCACAGCACGCGGCGCCATCCCGAGCCGAGGGCAGTAAGCGGCTCCCCGCCACCGGCGGCTGATCGGAACCGAGAAAGCGGTGGGGTGCGGTTGCGCACCCCACCGCTTTTCGTTGCGGCAGAACGGTTGTCGCCTGATGTACACACCGTATACATTGTGCCGCGGGAGGTCGCCGTGACCGAGTTGGACCTGCACACCCCGAACCCCATGCACTGCGCCTCCGGGCCGGACGATGTCTGGTCGACGGTGAACACCCGGGAAAACTACCCGGGGGTGATGAGCCCGCTGGCGGCCAGCCTGTGGCTGCCGCTGTGCGACCGCGCGGTGGCCGGGTCGTTTGCCGACATCGGGGTGGTGGCCACCAACCGCATCGACGCGGAGGCCGCACGCAAGCCGCCGTGCTCGGCGGTGTTCTACGGCCGCTACACCGCGGGCATCAGCTACTTCCGGCGGATGAGTGAGCTCATCCCCGGCAACTCCGGCGCCTCGTTCGAGGAGCAGTACTTCGCCTCCGCGCGGGTGCGGGACGCCCCGCGCTCCCGCCGCCGCCACCCGGTGATCGCCGTCAAGGCAGCGGTGACCACAGCCCGACTGCGCCGCCGCTTTCACGCCACCGCCGAACGCACCGATCACTGGTGGCGGTTCGCCACCTCACCGCCCGGTGCCGCCCGGCCCGGCGCGGTACAACTGCGCGACGCGCTGGAGCACCTCGAGGAGGTGATGCGGGTCCACATGGTGGTCTGCTTCGTGGCACAGGGCGTGTTCGACGCGTTGGGCAAGCTCGCCGCGAGCGTCGAGCGGCCGGGCCTGCATCTGCAGCTGGCCACCGGCTATGGGCGAATGGCCGAACTGCAACTGGTCGCCACCCTGGACAAGGTCGCGCATGGCGAGGCCACGATGGCGGAATTCCTTGCCGAGTATGGCTTTCGCTGCGCCGGCGAGATCGAACTTTCCCGGCCCAGCTGGCGCGAGGCCCCGGAACTCATCGAACGGCTGGTCGCCAAATACCGCGGCGCGCAACGGCCCGACCCCGTCGCGCAGGCCCGGCAACGGGCCGCGGTGCGTGAGGCCGCGGAGGCTGAATTGCTGGCCGCGTTGCCCCGCGCGAAACGGCCGGTCGCGCACCTGCTGCTGCGCCTGGCGCGCACCTTCATCCCGATGCGGGAAGAGGGGAAGGCCGCGCTGGCCAGAGGATTCGACGGCAGCCGGGTGGCGGCACGCGCCCGAGGACGCGAGCTGGTGGCCGCCGGGGTCATCGACGCCGAGGACGACGTGTTCTACCTGTCCATCGACGAACTGCGCGGCGACGTGCCTGCCGACGTTCGCGATGTGGTGGCCGCCCGACGGGCGCTGCGTAGCGCCTATGAAAAATTTGACCTGCCCGATCATTGGGCCGGGCAACCCGAGCCGATCCCGGTGGTGACCGACACCGACGCCCGCGCCGACTCGGTCACCGGCACCGCCGCCGCGCACGGTGTGATCGAGGGCAGGGCCCGGGTGCTGTCCAACGCCGAGCAATGCGACGAACTGGAACCCGACGAGATCCTGGTCTGCCACACCACCGACCCGTCCTGGGCCTCGGCCTTCCACCTCGCCGCCGGCGTGGTCATCGACGTGGGGTCGATCTCCTCGCACGGCGCGATCGTGGCCAGGGAGATGGGCCTGCCCTGCGTGATCGGCACCGGCAACGGCACCGCGGTGCTGCGCACCGGCGACCTGCTCCGGGTCGACGGGGGCGCGGGCAGGGTCACCGTGCTGGAACCCGCGTTGTGACGCTGCGTCAGGACATCGGGTGACCGCCGAGGCCCGCGGCTATCGCAGCTTCCTGCGGCTGGACGCGATCGTCGCCGAGGCTCGGCGCATCGCCGACGCCGACGGCCTGGCCGCGGTCTCCATGCGCAGTCTGGCCCGGGCGCTGGACTGCACGCCGCGGGCGCTGTATCGCCACGTGGCGGGCAAGGAGGAGGTGCTGGAACTGCTCGCCGACGCGGCGTTGGGGGAGATCCCGCTGCCCCTGATGGACGGCGACCCGCACGCGGCGATCGTCGAGTTCTACCTCGCCATGCGCGAGCTGCTGGTCGCCTCGCCCGCAATCGCCGAGATCATCGCGCAGCTCCCGGTGGCCGGGCCCAACTTCCGCGCGCACGGCGAGGCCGTGGTGGCGCGGCTGCTGTCCGCCGGCCTCGCCCCGCAGGACGCCGTCGAGGCGATGATCGCGCTGGGCCAGTTCACCATCGGCGCGTCCATGCCCGGTACCGGACAACGCCTGCACGAGGCCTACCGGGCGTTGGAGGAGATCGACGCCGGTACCCCGCTCGGCCGGGTGCGGGAGCACTTCGTCCGGGACTCCGCCGCGGGGCATTTCTCCTCCGCGTTGCGCCGTCTGCTCGGGGGCTATCGACCGAGGAATCCGAGCTGAGTTCGGGTCAAGGGAGACAATTCGCCGGCTGCCGGGGACCAACCGGGATGTTGTGCACACATCGCTCACCAATGCGGACTTAGATGGAGCCCGATGAGCGACGGGGGGCCGATCAATCCGCCGGGGGAGACCCCGGATGTCGGGGTCCCGGCGGAGCTCGCCGCGCACATGACGGTGCCCGAGCAGCACGAGTGGGTTACCCGGTTCCTGCGGGAGCGACCGGTCAGCCGACGCAGCGCGCTGACGCTCGCGGCCGGGGCGCTGACCGCGCTCGGCGCCGGGGCGGTGCTCGCCGAATGGGGCGGCCGGGCGGTCGGGTCCACGCCGCCGCCGTTCGTCGGGCGCCGGCTGTCCTTCGGCAACGACCCGCGTACCCAGATGGCACTCGCCGTCGAGTTGACCCAACCCCCGCGGGACGGGCTGGTGCTCGACCTCGGCGTCGACCACACCTACGGCCGCGCGCTGCCGGTGGAGATCCGGCACCTCCTCAGCTCGGTGCCACAGAACGACGGCACGATTCGCGCGGCCGAGCAGTGGTACGTGCACGCCCTGGCCGAAGGCCTGGAACCCGGTCGGGCATACCACTACCGCTTCCGGATGCCCGGCGGCGCGGTTACCCCCAACGCGGTGTTCCACACCGCCCCGGCCGGCCGGGAACAGTTCAGCTTCACCGCGTTCGGCGACCAGGGCGTGGACGAGATCGAGGGCGTACCCCATTGGTTCAGCAACCGCTACAAGTACGCGGACACCCGCCGGGCCGCGAACCCGGCGCTCACCCTGACCCGGATGGTCGCCGCGCGCAAACCCGCGTTCCACCTGTTGGCCGGGGACATTTGTTACCCCGGCTCGGACGGCCGCCCGGTGCGCAACAACGCCCCGACGAACCCGCTGCGCGGTTTCGACAACTACGACCCCACGATCTGGACCCGGTACTTCGCGACCATCGGTCGCAGCGCCGCGACCACCCCGTGGATGTTCGCCACCGGCAACCACGAGGTGGAAGCGCTCTACGACGACAACACGTCGGGCGGCGCCACGCACGGCTACGGCGGACATGCGGCGCGGTTGGACCTGCCGACCAACGGCCCGCGTGGGTGCCCGTCGGTCTACTCCTTCCGTTACGGCAACGTGGGTTTCGTCAGCATGGACACCAACGACCTGACCCACGAGAGCCGGGCCACCGTCGGGTACAGCCAGGGCGCGCAGCCCGCGTGGTTGCGCGGCACGCTGTATCAGCTACGGGCGGATCCGCAGATCGACTTCATCGTGGTGTTCTTCCACCACTGCGCGTACTCCACCGCCATCGGGCACGGCTCGGACGACGGGGTGCGCTCGCAGGTGGCCCCGATGTTCGACGAGTTCTCCGTCGATCTGGCCGTGCAGGCGCACAACCACTGCTGGGAACGGACCGATCCGATCCGGGGCGGGCATCCTACGGTGACCGCGCCGAACGGCTCCACCGTGCGGCCGGCGACCGACGGGACCACGTACATCTGCGCGGGCTCCGGCGGTCGGGGTCGGTCGGCCTGGCCGATGGGCATCACCGACCGCTATCCCGGCTTGGTCGGGGTCGACAGCGGAACCGAGGTGACGTCCACCCTGCGCCTGGTCGGCGCGGCGACCGTGCCGGAGACGGTGGGCTGGTCCCGGGCCCGGTACTCCGGGTACGCGATGCTCGCGGTTGATGTGGTGCCCGGTGCGCCCGGTTTCGAGTCGACCATGACGGTCCGCACCATCAGCGACCGCGGTGAGCGGTTGGACACGGTGACGCTTGTTCGCCGCGCATCCTCCTGAATTTTCCCACGTAAACGGGTCCTCGGTCGCAAGATGGACTCGATGAAGAGGAGCCAGGGGCGGCACGCGAGGAACCCGCGCGGACAGACGCCCGACGTCGGCGTCCCGCCGGAGCTCGCCGATAACCTGACGGTTGCCGAACAGCACGACTGGATTCGGCGGTTCCTTTCCGAACGACCGGTCAGCCGGCGCGCCGCGCTGCGCGGCGCCGGGGTGGTGACCGCATTGGGTATGGCGCCCTGGCTCGCCGCGAACCGTGATTCGTTCGGCGGCCACGGGTTGCCGCCGTTTCTCGGGCGACGACTCTCCTTCGGGTCGGACCCGCGCACGCAGATGGCCATGGCCGCCGAGTTGACCGCTCCGCCCCGGGCGGCGGTGCTGGTCGACCTCGGCACCGACACCGGCTACGGCCACACCCTGACCGCCGAGGTGCGGCACTTGGTCAGCGCGGTGCCGCAACGGGACGGGTCCATCCGGACCGCGGAACAGTTCTTCGTGCACGCCCTCGCCGATGACCTGGAACCCAGCGTGGCCTACCACTACCGGTTCCGGCTGCCCGGCGGGGGCGTCACGCCGGATGCCGTGTTCAGCACCGCGCCGGCCACTGCGGGGCGGTTCAGCTTCACCGCCTTTGGTGACCAGGGCGTGGACGACAACGGCGGCGTGCCGGCGATTTTCGCCAACAGATACGCGATCCAGGACACCCGACGGACCGCGCACCCGGCCGCGTCACTGATTCGACTGGTCGCGGCCCGCCGGCCCACATTCCATGTGCTGGCCGGCGACATCTGTTACCCCGGCGCGGACGGGGAGCCGGTCCGGAACAACGCGCCCGGAAAAGCCGGCGCGGGCTTCGACAACTACGACCCGACGGTGTGGACCCGCTATTTCGCCGGCATCGAGATCAGTTCCGCCACCACGCCCTGGATGTTCGGGACCGGCAACCACGATGTGGAAGCGCTCTACGACGACAACCGGGCCGGTGGGGCCACCCACGGTTACGGCGGGCACGCCGCCCGCCTGGACCTGCCGACGAACGGGCCGCGTGGCTGCCCGTCGGTGTATTCGTTCCGGTACGGCAATGTCGGATTTCTCAGCCTGGACAGCAACGACCTGACCTTCGAGACCCGGGCCAATGCCGGCTACAGCCGGGGCACCCAGGTCGCCTGGGCGCGCCACACCCTCGCCGCCTTCCGCAAGGACCCGTTGGTGGATTTCATCGTGGTCTTCTTTCACCACTGCGCCTACGCCACCGCCAGAGGCCACGGTTCGGATGACGGGGTGCGCACCCGATTGGCCCCGCTGTTCGACGAGTTCTCCGTCGACCTCGCGGTGCAGGCCCACAACCACAGTTGGGAACGGACCGACCCGATCCGGGCCGGCCGATGCACAGTGGCCGCGCCGAACGGGGCGACCGTGCGGCCGTTGACGGACGGGACCACCTACATCTGCGCGGGTTCTGGAGGTCGGGGGAGGTCCTCCTGGCCCGACGGCACGGCCGATCGTTATCCCGGCCAGGTCAGTGCCGACAGCGCGGCACCGGTGAAAGCGAGCCTGCGGATGAAGGGCGGCGAGGCCGTTCCGGAGACGGTGCCCTGGTCCCGGGCTCGCTACGGGGACTACGCGATGCTCGCCGTCGACGTGGTGCCCGCAGTGCCCGGCTTCGAGTCCACCATGACGATCCGCACCATCAGCGACCGCGGCGAACTGCTCGACACCATCACCCTCGCCCGGACCGCCCGGCTTCTGGGCATCGGGGTCCCGCTGCTGTAGCTGACGCTGCGTCAACCAGACGAAAGACCACCCATCCCAGAACCACGCCACCCACGAACACAGTTGCAACGGGTGTTGCGACGACCCCCTGAAGCCAAGCCCGGAATGTCGTCACTCTGATTGCAACTGTGCCCCCGGGTGGTGCGCTCCACCGGGGCGGGCCCTATTCGATCTTGTTCGGCCGAATTGGATCATGAATTGAAGATCTTCTGACTGATCCTCAGCGTCCTAATTCGCCGTATTTGGCTTTACCGCGTGCGCGCCGGCTCCCATCGGCTGAGAAGAAACTTAACGACGCGCGCGAACGCGTAATGTCAGCGACCGATCACGAACGGTATTTCCGCAGGTCAGGCGGTGTGATCGGGCCACGAAATTGGTCCCGGTCGGCGTGAGAAATGCACAACTCGGACGTGCGAAATGTCCTATCGCAAAGCCGCGGGAAAGCCCGTCCGATGTGCCTGTGCAAAGGCAGTGAACACACGCAGAATCAACGCACACGTCCGCTCCGAAACCCGCCAAGAATCGAGGAGCCATGGACGCAGACATCAACGTCCGCCGTGCCGGCGGTGTGGCCGTTGCGGTGTTACACGGGGACTACGACCTCGATAACTCCGCGGCGCTGCATACGGAACTGCTCGACGTCCTGCGCTCCCGACCGTCGGGCATCGTCCTGGACCTCTCCGAGGTCGCCTTCTGTGACCTGACCTGCTTGCGCACCATGGCGGGCATCGGTCATCGGGCCGCCGCCGTCGGTGCCTGGGTGCGGGTGGCCGGGGCATCGGCGATGGTGCGTCGCATGCTCGAGGTCACCGGCATGTCCGCCTCGCTGCCTGCATTCCCGGACGTCGAACTGGCGCTGCGCGGTTCCCGGATCCGTCCGATGTTGCCCGGTGGACGTGTGGTGAGCGTCCCGGCGGGCTCGGACACCCGCGTCACCGGCCGCGCGAATTCCCTCTCTGCCGCTCCGACCCCGACCGAGGTGTGACGACGTGAGCCTGGCTGTCGCCTGCTGCATGCCGCTGGTGATGATGGCGTTGATGTTCTTCTTGGCCGACATCGAGGACAAGCACTTGACGGCACGATCGCCGGTGGCCGCACCGACGCCGGCTCCGGTCGAGGCCGAGGCGCCGCAGCCCACCGAATACGCGTAACGCGTCTAGGGCAGCTCGATGCCCAGCCGCAGGCCGTCCAGCGTGGCGGGGCACGGGCACTTCCGTTCGACGGGCATCGCCGCGATCACCGCGAACAGCAGGTCGCGTAGCCGTCCGACGTTCTCCGCGAAGATCGCGAACACCTCGGCCATGGTCACCCCGGCACCGGTCTCGATGCCCGCGTCCAGGTCGGTGACCAGCGCCAGTTGGGTGTAGCACAGCGCCAGTTCCCGGGCCAGCGCCGCCTCGGGCTGCCCGGTCATGCCGATGATCGAGGCCCCGGAGGCGGCGTACCACTGCGACTCCGCGCGGCTGGAGAACCGCGGTCCCTCGATGACGACCAGCGTGCCGTCGTCGAAGGGCTCCCAGCCCGCCGTGCGCGCACAGTGCGCGGCCACCGCACGGCCGTCCGGGCAGTACGGGTCGGCGAACGAGACGTGGATGACCCCGGCCGGTGGACCGTCGTAATAGGTGCCCGCCCGTCCCGAGGTGCGGTCCATCACCTGATCGGGGATCACCAGCGCGCCGATCGGCCGATCGTGGCGTAGCGACCCCACCGCGCATGGCGCCAGCACCTGGCCCACCCCGAGCATGCGCAGCGCCCACAGGTTCGCCCGGTACGGAATGCGGTGCGGCGGCCAGCGGTGGTCGCGGCCGTGGCGGGGCAGAAAGGCCACCCGGCGCCCGGCCACCTCGCCGAGCACGATCGGGTCCGACGGCGCCCCGAAGGGGGTGTCCACCTCGACGGTCTCGGCGTCGGGCAAGAACTCGTAGAGCCCCGAACCGCCGATGACGCCGATCTCGGCGCGCGGAAGTGCCACGGCGTGACCCTAGCGGCGGGCTGTCGCGGAAATCAGGCCGCCGGCTCCGCGGCGCTCTTCTTGGCGGGTTCGGTCGACGGCTTCGATTCACTCGACGACGACTCGGATTTGGCCGATGCGTCGGGGGAGGAACTCTTGGACCGGCTGTCATTGCGGTAGAACCCGGAGCCCTTGAACACCACGCCCACCGCGGAGAAGACCTTGCGCAGCTTGCCGGCGCAGGCCGGGCACTCGGTCAGCGCATTGTCGGTGAACTTCTGCACGGCCTCGAACGCGTGATCACATGCCGTGCAGGCGTATTGGTAGGTGGGCAACTGTCCTCCTGTTGGCACTCGCCCCGGGCGACTGCTAATAGTAACGTCCCAACGGGCCCATTTCCTCCTTCTCAGTGCCCGGGATTCCATCCGGCCAGCCGACCCTGAGCAGCGACGGCCCGCAATCGAGCCTCGGTGGCCGCCCGCACCGCGGACGGACAGACGACCAGCAGGTCATCGCCGTGGCGCAGCACGGTGTTCGCTGCCGGCACCAGGCTGGCCCCGTCGCGCACGATCAGCGAGACCCCGGCACCACGGGGCAGGCGCAGTTCGAACACCTCCACGCCGTGCATCCGGGAGTCGGCCGGAACAGTCACGGTGAGCACGTCCGCACCCAACCGGTCCAGCGGGGCCACCTCCAGGTCCAAACCCTGAATCCGATCGGTGGTGGTCACCCGCAACCGCCCGGCCAGCCACGGCAGCGTCGCGCCCTGGACCACCGTGTAGACCACGACCAGCACGAACACGATGTCGAACAGCTGGTCGCTGTGTGGCACCTGGCGCACCACCGGGATGGTGGCCACCACGATCGGCACCGCGCCGCGCAATCCCGCCCAGGACAGGAATGCCTGCTCGCGCCAGGGCAGCCCGAACCATGACGTGGTCGAGGCCACTGAGATCGGCCGGGCCAACAGCAACAACACCAGGCCCACGCCGATCGCGGGCAGCAATTCCTCGCCCAGGTCCGACGGGGTGACCAGCAAGCCGAGCAGAACGAACAACCCGATCTGGGCCAGCCAGGCCAGTCCCTCGGCGAACCCGCGGGTCGCCGGCCCGTGCGGCAGGCCCGCGTTACCCAACACCAGCGCGGCCAGATACACCGCGAGGAAGCCACTGCAGTGCGCCAGCGACGCACCGGAGTAGGCCAGCGTGGCCATGGCCAGCACGGCGATCGGGTACAGGCCCGACGCCGGGAACGCCACGCGGCGGATCGCCATCGCGCCCAGCGCCCCGACGGCCAGTCCGATCGCGGCGCCACCGGCCAGCTCGCCGACCAGCTCCGCGCCGATGCGCGCGATATTGCCGCCGTCCAGCCGCCGGGGGTCGCACAGCGCGACCACCAGGATCACCACGGGGGCATCGTTGAATCCCGACTCGGCCTCCAGGATGCCGACCAGCCGCGCTCGCACCGGCAAGCGGCGCAGCACGGAAAACACCGCCGCGGCGTCTGTGCTGGACACGATCGCGCCGAGCAGCAACGAGGTGCGCCAGGGCAGGTCCAGCAGTTCGTGAGCGGCCCACCCGGTGATCGCGACCGAGATCCCGACCCCGACGGTGGCCAGCAGTGCGGCCGCGGGCAGTGCCGGGCGCACCGTGCGCCACGAGGTGGTCAGCCCACCCTCGGCCAGGATCACCACCAGCGCGGCGTAACCCAGGGTGCGGGTCAGTTCGTTGTCGTCGAAGGAGAAGCCGAGGCCGTCCTCGCCGAGCAGCACGCCGAGCCCGAGGTAGATCAGCAGGGTGGGCAGCCCGGTGCGGGTGGCCAGCCGCACCGCCGCGATGGCGACCAACAGCACGGCCGAGCACACCAGCAGCCAGGTGTTGAGCTGATGTACCGTCAGCGAGCTCGCGGAGATCATCGCCGGCCCAACGGCACGAATCCGTCCGGGGTCAGCGCAAGGTCGAACGGGGCGTCGTGCGCCAGATGCGGCACGGAGTCCACGATCTCATCGCCGAACACCACCACGGCCAGCAGACCGCCGGGCCGACGCAGCGCCAGCGACCGGTCGAAGTAGCCGGCACCGCGGCCCAGTCGGTTGCCGTCCCGGCCGGCCAGCAGTCCCGGCACCAACGCCACGTCGGCCTCCGACCACGCGTCTGGGCCCAATCGGGGCCCGTGCGGTTCGGTGATGCCGTGTGGTCCGCGGGTCAGCGCGTCCGCTCCGGTCCAGGCCACCCAGTCCAGGCAGCGATCGGTGCGTTGCACGGGCAGCAGGGTTTCGATGCCCGCGGCATGCAGGGCGCCCAGCAGTGGCCCGGTGCCCGGCTCGCTACGCAACGACAGGTAGAGCGCCACCCGACGAGCGGTGCGCAGCCGGGGATCGGCCATCGCCGCCGCGCACAGCGCGTCGCCGGCCGCAATCCGCTCGGCGTCCGAGCGCGCGGCGCGCCGGGTCAGCACCTCGGCACGCAACCGCGCCTTCGCCGCCTCAACCCTGTCCTCCGCCCCGGCCACAGCACCGATCCTTCCTGATCGGTGCGCTCGGGTGATGCACCCGCGCGCCGAGTAACCTGCCGCAATGAGCTCCGCGATGACCAAGGCGGTGATCCCAGCCGCCGGTCTGGGCACCAGGTTCCTGCCCGCCACCAAGGCCACGCCGAAGGAGATGCTCCCGGTCGTCGACAAGCCCGCGATCGAATACGTCGTCGAGGAGGCCGTTGCCGCCGGACTGACCGACGTCTTGATGATCACCGGGCGGAACAAGCGGCCGTTGGAGGATCACTTCGACCGCGCCTACGAACTCGAGGAGAAGCTGGCCGCGAAGGGCGACGAGCAGACGCTCTCCCGGGTGCGCGCCTCCAGCGATTTGGCCACCATGCATTACGTCCGGCAGGGCGACCCGCGGGGCCTGGGCCACGCCGTGCTCTGCGCGGCGCAGCACGTGGGCAACCAACCGTTCGCGGTGCTGCTCGGCGACGACATGATCGATCCGCGCGACCCGCTGCTGAGTCCGATGATGCAGGCTCAGCAACGGCTGGGCGGCAGCGTCATCGCGCTGATGGAGGTGCCGCCGGAGTCCATCGGGCTCTACGGCTGCGCTGCGGTCGTCCCGATCGACGATGCCGGCGACGTCGTCCGGGTCACCGATCTGGTGGAGAAGCCGGACCCGTCGGTGGCGCCGAGCAACCTGGCCATCATCGGCCGCTACGTCCTGGAACCAGCGGTATTCGAGGTGTTGCGGTGCACCCAACCCGGCCGCGGCGGGGAGATCCAACTGACCGACGCGCTGCGTTCGTTGGCGATCGGTGAAGGCGGCGGTCCGGTGCACGCGGTGATCTTCCGCGGTCGCCGGTACGACACCGGGGACCGCGGCGAGTACCTGCGCACGATCGTGCGGCTGGCCTGCGAGCGCCCCGACCTCGGCCCGGAGTTCCGCGCCTGGCTGATGGAGTTCGTCAAGAACGACATGAGCGCCTCATGAGGTCGGTCGACGAGCAGCTCGAGCGCATCCTGGCCACCCTCGAGCCGGCCGCGCCGTTGGACCTACCGCTGCTGGAGGCGCAGGGCTGCCGGTTGGCCGAGGACGTGGTTTCCACCCTCGACCTGCCGCCCTGGGACAACTCCGGAATGGACGGCTACGCGGTGCGACTGGCCGATGTGCTGGGCGCCTGCGACGAGTTCCCCGCCGAGCTCGACGTCATCGACGACATCCCGGCCGGTTCGGTGCCGGCCCGGCCGATCACCGCGGGCACCTGCGCCCGGATCATGACCGGTGCCCCGGTGCCGGACGGCGCGGAAGCGATCATCCCTGTCGAGTTCACCGACGCCGACACCCGACGGGTGATGGTGCGGTTGCAGCCCGGCGACGGCCAGCACATCCGGCGCCGGGGGAGCGACGTGCGCACCGGTGAGGTGGTGCTCCAGGCCGGCACGGAACTGGGCCCGGCCCAACTCGGGTTGCTGGCCGCGATCGGTCGGGCGGGGGCGTTGGTGCTGCCGCGTCCGCGCGCGGTGATTCTGTCCACGGGCAGCGAATTGGTGGAGCCGGGGCAGCCATTGCGAGCCGGCAGCATCCACGAGTCGAACAGCTTCCTGTTGGCTGCCGCGGCGCGCAACGCCGGCGCGGTGCCGTACCGGGTCGGACTGGTACATGACGACGAGGCCACCGTGCTGGCCACCATCGAGGAGCAATTGGTGCGCGCCGATCTGGTGATCACCTCCGGTGGGGTCAGTGCCGGCGCCTATGACGTGGTGAAGGGCGTGCTGTCCAAGCTCGGCACGGTGGAGTTCGTGGGGGTGGCCATGAATCCCGGCAAGCCGCAGGGCTTCGGGCGGATCGGCGACGTGCCGATCTTCACGCTGCCCGGAAACCCGGTCAGCACATATGTGTCGTTCGAGGTTTTCGTGCGCCCGGCGATCCGGCGACTGCGTGGCATCACGCCGGAGCGTCGACCCCTGCAGCGCGCGGTGCTCACCGAGGCGATGACCTCGCCGGCCGACAAACGTCAGTACGCCCGTGGCTGGGTGACGCCCGACGAGGACGGTGGGCTGCCCCGGGTTCGGCCGGCCGGCGGCGCCGGGTCGCACCTGCTCGGCGGGTTGGCCGGGGCGAACTGCTTCATTGTGTTCGGCGAGGACGTGACCGCGACCCCGGCCGGAGCCACCGTGACGGTCATGTTGTTGGACGGCGGGTTGGCATGAGCGAGAAGGCGTTCACGCATCTGGATGCGTCCGGCGCGGCCCGCATGGTGGATGTCTCCGCCAAGGAGGTAACGGTCCGTCAGGCCTCGGCGAGCGGTCGCGTGCTGGTCTCGTCCGAAGTGATCGCCCTGCTGCGCGGCGAGGGCGTACCCAAGGGCGACGCCCTCGCGGTAGCCCGTATCGCGGGCATCCAGGGCGTCAAGCGCACCCCGGACCTGATCCCGTTATGCCATCCGCTGGCCATCCATGGGGTTGAGGTGAATCTCGCGGTGACCGATAACGCGGTGGAGATCACCGCGACGGTACGCACCGCGGACCGCACCGGGGTGGAGATGGAGGCACTCACCGCCGTGGCGGTCGCGGGCCTCACCGTCATCGACATGGTCAAGGCCGTGGACAAGGGCGCGGTGATCACCGACGTCCGCATTGAGCAGAAGTCCGGCGGCAAGTCCGGCCACTACACCCGACCGATTGAGCGTGTCGAAGACGACGCAGTCGGCGAACACACCAGGGATGAGCGGTGACCGAACTGCCCGAGGCACCGGCGGGGGTCGGGCTGCCGCCGCGGGCCCTGGTGGTCACCGTCTCGAACCGGGCGGCGGCCGGGGTGTACGCCGATCGGGGCGGCCCCATCCTGTACGAGGGGCTGGCCGAATTGGGCTTCAGAGTGGACGGTCCCCAGGTGGTCCCGGACGGCGAACCGGTCGTGGAGGCGCTGAGCGCGGCGGTTGCGAAAGGCTACGACGTGGTACTGACCACCGGCGGCACCGGGCTGACCCCGATGGATCTGACCCCGGAGATGACCGCGCGGGTGATCGAACGCCGGGTGCCCGGCATCGCGGAGGCGATCCGGTTGAATTCGTTCACCCGGGTGCCCGCTTCGGTGTTGTCCCGCGGTCTGGCCGGAATGGCCGGGCGCACGCTGATCGTGAACCTGCCCGGTTCACCCGGCGGCTGTCGGGACGGGCTGGCCGTGCTCAGCCCGGTGCTGCGGCACGCCGTGGATCAGATCAACGGAGGCGACCACTGAATCGCGGATGGCCTGCCCGGCTTTCCGACGGGCCGGTGGTGCTGCGGCCGTTGCGGGTGCGTGACGGCGACGACTGGCGTGCACTGCGTCGCGCGAACCAGGCCTGGCTGCAGCCGTGGGAGGCGACCCGGCCGGGGGAGCTGGGCTCGGAGATGGGCTTCGCACCGATGGTGCGCCGACTGCGCGCCGAGGCCCGGGCCGGCCGCACGTTGCCGTTCGCGCTGGAGTACCAGGGCGGCTTCGTCGGCCAGCTGACGATCGCCGGGGTGACCTGGGGTTCGTTGTGCGCGGCGCACATCGGTTACTGGATCGACCAGGGCCACGCCGGCCGCGGCATCATGCCGGCCTCGGTGGCCCTGGCCACCGACCACTGTTTGCTGACCATGGGCCTGCACCGGGTGGAGATCAATATCCGGCCGGAGAACCGCAACAGCCGACGCGTGGTGGAGAAGCTCGGCTTCCGCGAAGAGGGCCTGCGGCAGCGCTTCCTGCACATCGACGGTGATTGGCGCGATCACTTGGTGTATGTGCTCACCTCCGAAGAGGCCCCCCGCGGGGTCGGCGAGCGGTGGCGGGCCACCCGCTCCTTCAACACCTGACGTTCCCCGGGGCGACACGCGCGCCAATCCGCGGAGCGGATCTTCTCCCGGCCTAGCGTGGCCCCATGAGTGGGAGTGGTCTGGTCTACGCCGCCGTGCTGGCCGCGTGGGGTGCGTATTTCGTCTCGCGATCGGTGCGTTCGGGTACGCGTGAGGTGGCCACCGCCCCGGAGGGCACCGTGCTCCGCCGCCGCGGCGCGGCCGAGTTGGCGCGGGGTGCCTACTCCGTGCTGCGCCCGCCGGTCGAGGAGCCGGCGCTGCCGCAGGTGAAGCCCCGTCAGATTGCCGGATCGGCCGGCCCGGCGCCGGCTCCCCACCGGGTCAGCCGCGCGACGGCCCGGCGCCGCCGGCGCACGGTGTCCCTGCTGCTGTTGACGCTGCTCGTCCTGGGTGCGCCGGCGATGTTCGGCGTGCTGCCGACCTGGGTGCCCGGCATTCCGGCGCTGTTGTTGCTCACCTATGTGGTCGAACTGCGGGTGCAGGCCCGCCGGGCCGCGGCCCCGCTGCTTGCCGCGCCGGTCGAGGACGGGCCCCCGGCGCGCCGCCGTGGGCGGCTGCGGAAGTCCGGCCCGGAGTTCTGGGACCCCTGGCCCTCGTTCGACCCGATCGAGCGGCCCAAGGGCGCAGCGGCCGAGCTGGCCAAGGGGTGGGAACCGCGCCCGGTCCCGCTGCCCACCTACGTGACCGCGGCCAAGGCGGACGAGGCGCCCGGCACCCGGCGCATCGACATCGCCGCCGGCCGCCCCTGGACGCCGGGCACCGAGCCGGCGGCGCAGAGCGAGCCGGATGCCGAGACCCGGCCGATGCCGTTCAAGCCCGGCGAGGTGGTCCGGGAGGCGCCGGCGGCCGAGACCGAGACCGAGACCGAGCGGGAGTTCGAACTGAAGCCCGCGGTGGGCGACTGAGGCCGCGAGCCGCTCCGGTAGCGCGGCGTCGATGACCGAGACATGGGCAGTCATCCAGCCGGCGGCTACGGCAGCAGGCCCGCGCGGCGGGCGTTGGCCACGGCCTCCATCCGGTTCTGCGCGCCCAGCTTGCGGGTGGCCGTCTTCAGGTACCCCTTGCCGGTCGCCAGCGACAACCCGAGCCGCTCCGCGACCTCCAGGTTGGTCGCCCCCGAGGCAACCTGAACGAGGACGTCCAGCTCACGCCGCGTCAGATGGACGCCGGTGTCCGCCGGCCGCTGCGGCGACCCCATGGTCGCGCCGATCTGACCGATCAGGCGGTCGATGCGGCCGGCGAGGCCGGGCTCCACGTCGTCGCGCAACAGCGCGAGTTCCGCGTGGACGTCCCGCAGGCATTGGTCACGGCGGGCGGGCTCGTAGTGGGCCGACAACAGTTCCGCGAGCCGTCGTTCCACCTCGCTGTCGATCGCGGCGCTTCGCTCCAGTTGGCGAACAGCGTCCACAGCACGGTCGAGCACTCGGTCACCCATGGCCATGGGGCGACGCAACGCGCAGTACAGGACCCCGCGGCTGCCGTCGGGCAGCTGGAAGGGCGTCCCGATCATCGCGCGTAGACCTTCCTGGCGGACCGGGCCGTCGTAGTGGTGGGTGATGCCCTTGGCGGCCGCGTAATCGGCGACCCAGACCGGCCGACCCAGCGCCAGGGCCTTGCCACCCACCCCGCGACCGGGCACGACCTCCAGGTGGCGAAGGCTGTTGGATCGTTCGCCCGCCAAGGAGGTCAGCACCATCTGGGTGCCGCCGTCATAGAGACCACCGGCGGCGAACTCCGTGCCGGTGGCCGCCAGTAGCCCGGCCACATGCGGGCGGAGATCCGGGACTCCAACCGGCCGCTGGTCGTTCGCCATTGCTGAATTCTGCCCTGATGCCTGCCGGTGTGGCTCCGTTTTGTCCGGAATTGTTCGACCGGTGCTCAGCGCACCCACCCACGGCGCCCGGTCGCAGATCCGGGCGCCGTCAGCTGTGCCGAGGGGCGGCTCGATCAGCCGCCGTTCTGCGCCAGCCACGTGTGCGCCGCGTTGACCATGACCGGGAAGTTCGCCTCGAGGATCGGGTAGTGAGAGGCACCCGGGATGGTGACGTTGGTGACCTTGGGGCTGCCGATGTACCGGTCCTGCATCTGCTGGGCCGACGGCGGCGGGAAGACCGGGTCGGCATCGCCGAAGGTGATCAGCACCGGGACGGTGATGTCGCCCAGGCGCTGCATGTCGGCGCCGATGGCGAACGGCAGGTTCATGAGCTGCCCACACGGGTCCGGCTGCATCTTCGGCGTCTTGGCGCGCACGGCCGGGGTCGCGCTCGCGAAGTAGAACTTGTCACGCGAGTCCGCGGCGAAGGTCGCATAGTCCGCACGACCGGTCAGGTCGCCACCCGCGTAGCAGCGCCTGTTCGCGTCGAACGCCTCCTGGAGCGCGTAGGGACCTGCCGAGAAGTCGCCCCAGGACTGGTTGAACACCCCGGCCGTGTCGTGGAACATGTACGCCTCGATGTTCGCGATCAGGCCGCCGACCGAGGAGCCGGAGGTGAAGACCTTCGCAAACTTGGTGGCCTTGCCGGTGCCGAGCGTGTAGTTGCCGGACTTCAGGTCCTGCACCATCTGGTGGGTCACGTCGGCCTCGGAGCCGAAGCAGGTCGACAGGCCGGGGACCGCGTCGCTCTTGCCGTAGCCCAGCCGGTCGACCGCGATGGAGACGTGTCCGCGCTTGGCCATCTCCTCGGCGTAGTTATGGCCGGCGATCGGCAGGTTGAAGTAGTCACCGGTCCAGGTGACCGCGTGCAGGTAAAGCGTCGCGGCCTTGCCGGCGGAGACGGCCTTCTTCGGCCCGATGACCAGGCCGCGGACCGTGTAGGACTTACCGTCGGCCGGGTATTCGCAGTACACGTCGGTGTGGTTGGTGTTCTTCACCGTGAACGAGATCGGAATCTTGACGACGTTGGACGTCGCCGGCGCAGCGGCGGCGGCGGACGCCGGGCCGCTGAGCAGGCCGGCCGCCGTGACAGCGGCCACCGTGGCGGCGAGCAGGGAAGGAATACGCATAGAGAGCCTCTCGGATCGATGTTCTCCGAACCTCAGCTTTTTCTTAGAAAACAGCAAGAGGTGGCGCTTTTGCAACCCCACTAAAGAGGGGAACTAGCGCAAAATCGATGTAATCCTGAGAGAAGAGCATGCTCTGCGCGCGGAGGCGGGGATTTGAACCCCTGGCCCCCTCGATGCGAAGGATCACGTCCGGGAGCTCGGACCTGTGAAGATCAGCCCGCCGCGGCGCCCGCCCGCCCGGCCCGGCCCTGGCCGTGCGGGTGCAGGAGCTGGCGGGCGATGACCACGCGTTGCACCTGGTTGGTGCCCTCGTAGATCTGGGTGATCTTGGCGTCGCGCATCATCCGCTCGACGGGGTAGTCCTTCACGTAGCCGTAGCCGCCGAGGAGCTGGACGGCGTCGGTGGTGACCTTCATGGCGACGTCGGAGGCGTAGGCCTTGGCCGCGGCACCGAAGTAGGTCAGGTCCTTGTCCTCGCGCTCGGACTTGGCCGCGGCCGCGTAGACCAGCTGGCGGGCCGCCTCGACGCCCATCGCCATGTCGGCGACCATGAACTGCAGGCCCTGGAACTCGGCGATCGCCTTGCCGAAC
>DASXPS010000012.1 GCA_036493475.1 Sporichthyaceae bacterium
TCGGGACTTCGGCCAGCGCCGACAACCAGTCCGCGGGGGCGGGCAGCAGTTGCGGCTCGAGAAGGTGCGCATGCACGGTCTCGAACAGGCGGGCGACGACGGGCCGGTCGAACTGTTCACCGTAGCCCCAGCCGGCGGTGAACGTCAGCAGCTCCCGCACGGTGGCCTGCCGGCGCGCGGGCACGGTGTCCTCGATGGGTCCGTCCGGGGTGCGCACCACCCGCACGGAGGCGAGTTCGGGCAGCCAGTCCCCGACGGGGTCGTCGAGCCCGATCCGGCCCTCGTCGATCAGCTGCATGACCGCGGCCGCCACGATCGGCTTGGTGATCGAGGCGAGGCGGAAGATCGAGTCACGCGCCGCCGGCACGTTGTGCTCGACGTCCGCCAGGCCAACCGCTGCGGTCTGCACCTGGTTTCCGCGGGCGATCAACGCGACCGCCCCCGGCACCCCGTCCCGTCCGACGTGCCCCGACAACATCGTGCCCAGTTCATCCATGGCCACTGTCATACCCGGGGCGTCAGGAAACGCGCCGATCAGGGTCCGAAAATGACGCCCCACGTATGAGAGAGCTCGCTGCGCTCATGAATGATCGTGCGATCAACGCGCCAAAGCCTCGGTGCCCAACAGCAGATCCAGGTCCGCGTCACGGTCGGCACAGACCGGGTGCAGCGCGGTCAGCGTCGCCCACCCGTCAGCGAGCAACGCGGCGTCGCTGTCCGGTTCGCCGCTGGCGTCGATCTCGGAGACCTGCACGGTGAAATACCCGCTGTCCCGCTCCCCGATGTGGGTCTGTACCGCACCGAAGGAGGCCAGCGGGGCGCGGCGCAGGCCCCGCACCGAGGAGGCCTCGACGTTGGGCACGTTGAGGTTCACCGCGGTACCCGCGGGCAACCGCACCAGACCGGGCAGCATCTCCGCGGCGAACTGCGCGGCGGTGTCCCACTGCTGCTCACCCGCGCCGATGCCCAGCGACACGGCCATCGCGGTGATGCCCTGCGCCGCGGCGGTCAGCGCGGCGCCCACCGTGCCGGAGTGCAGGATCGCCTGCCCGGTGTTCGGGCCGTGGTTGATCCCGGAGAGCACCAGGTCCGGTGGGTCGCCGAAGGCGCCGCGGGTGGCGGTGAGCGCGATGAACGCCGGCGAGGCCTCGACGCCGTAGACGCTGCCGTCCTCCAGGCCGGGCAGTCGGTGGGACTTGGTGACGATGCGCGCGCCATCGGTGAGCGCGGTGATGGAGGCGCTGGCGCCGCTGGAGTTGGAGGCGGGTGCGGCGACCACCACGTCCAGGCCCGCGCGTGCCGCGATCTCGGCGAGCTTGTGCAGGCCGGGGCTCTCGATGCCGTCGTCGTTGGTGATCAGGCAACGCAGCCGCCGACCGGAATCGCCGAACTCCACACCGGTCTTGGTCCGCCGGCCGAGTTCCTCCGGGCTGATGCTGCGCGGGTCGTTCATTCCTGTCCTCCTTCGGCCGCGCCCGCCGAGCGGGTGCGTAGTTGCACGTGCCCGGCCAGCCGCTCGATGGCATCGCGGTCGCCGCTGGCCAGGCCGCGGCGGGTGACGTTGAGCGCACCCGCGGCGGCGGCCAGCCGCAGAGCCGCTGCGGTGTCCATACCCAGGGCCAACCCGGCGGCCAAACCCGCGGTCATCGAATCCCCGGCGCCGCGGTGGTCGACCTCCTCCAGATGCGGACCCACCACCTCGATCACCTCCTCGCCGTCGAGCAGTGCCCACGGCGGTTGATCCGCACGGCTGAGCACCACCTGGTCGGCACCCTGCTCGCGCAACCGGTGCATGGCGGCGATCAACTCATCGGGGTCCTCGGACTTGGCGAAACCGTCCTCCAACACCTGTTCGTGACTGACCTTCAGCAGACTCAGCCCACCGCCCATCGCCTCGGTCAACGGCGCCCCGGACAGGTCGGCGACGACGATCCGCCCCGCCTTGCGCAGGTCCGCCGCGAGGCGGCGGTAGACCTCGGCCGGCAGCACCGGCAGATCCCACGGCCCCGGCCCGGCCAGCACCGCGACCTTGGCGTCCAGGCCCAGGCTGACCGCGCTGCCGTAGAGGTCGTCGACGTCGTGCCGGGACAGCTTGCCCGGCGTGGTGACCGCGACCTGCACCCGTTCCCCGCCGCGCCGGTCGTGCACGTAGGCACCGTTGCGCGCGGAGGTGTTCACCATCGCCACCTCGATGTCGTGCGCGGCGATGAGATTCCACAGCAGCTCGCCGGTCTCGCCACCGAACGGCCCACCGAGCACCACCGGCAGGCCGAGTTCGGCGACCATCCGGGCCACCCAGAAACCCTGGCCGCCGGCGTGGAGGTGAATCTCGTCGTGGCCCTCGGAGTCGGCCTCGATGGTGACGGTGAGCAGCGGGTCGGGCGCGAACACGAAGACGGCGGGCGGCTCGCTCATGTCCGGCAGCTACCCCGTTCCGGGGAACACAAAGCCGGCCCCCGCGACGTTGCGGGGACCGGCCAATCCTGAGGTGGGCTCAGGAGCTGAAGGCCACCGGCAACTGACTCACCGGGATCTCGGCGAAGGTGTCCTGCACCCAGGTCGGGGTGCCGGGCTGCGGATAGTTCGGCGGCGGGGACGTGCGCAGGTGTTGGTCGTAGTCGTAGTCCGCGTAGTACCCGACGTTGATGTTGGCGTTGGCCACGTCGATGTGATCGACGCTGACGTCCAGCCCGAGGATCTGCGCACCCAGCGCGCCGCGGTAGTACTGCGCGACCGAGCCGTACAGCTTGATCTTCGGGATCGGCAGGGTGACGGTGGCCAGCTTGTTCAACAGCGCCAGGTACACGGCGGGTTGCAGCAGCGGGAACGACACCCCGAAGTAGTGCTTCATCGACATGATCGCCGCGTCGATCTCGATGTCCCCGCCCAGCGCCTTCAGCGGCGTGTACAGCGCGTCCAGTCTCTTCGTGGTCAGCGACAGGCAGGTGGCCAGCGCCACCGTGCACTGCAGCGGGTCCCACACCAGCACCGAGCCGTTGGCCACCAGGCCCAGCGCGTTCGGCTGCCCGTCGAGGGTGGTCTTGTCGTGGCCGAAGGAGGTGCCGGAGACATCGGAGTACTTGATGTCCGAGGCGATGGTGATGTCGCCGTCGGTGCCGATGGTGGACCGGCCGTTGAACGCGCCGTCCACGTACAGCGAGCCCTCGCTGCAGTCGCTGCTCAGCGTGTTGGTCAGCAGCGTCGCCGGGTCCGGGTCCAGCGTGCCGTACAGGCCGAGCAGCTTGCCGGTCAGGCAGTACAGGCCCGACGGCGACGGGTGCGCGGAGCCGCCGGGGTTGTCCTGCACGTAGATGCCCGACGGGATCGGGATCGGCGCCGGGTCCGAGGCGATGGACGTGACCGCGTTGACCACCTGGTCGGCACCCAGCCCGGCGAGCACAGAGGAGGTCAGGTTGAGCAGGCCGCCCAGGATCGGGAAGGAGTTGGCGACCTGGTCCAGGATGTTCTGCGGCACGCCGCCGCCGCAGTCCTTGCCGGGGTTGTCCGACGGCAGGGTCTGCGGGCTCCACACCTTCATCTGGTTGCCGACAAAGGAGATGCGGGTCGGGCCGGTGTAGACGCAGTACGCCGCGGACTTCAGCCCGGTCGGCGCGGTATCCATCCCGGAGGCGTAGGTCGGGGTGCCCTTGTCGAAGTGCGGGGTGGTGCTGCCGGTCTGCGAGATGTAGCAGCTCGGCGTCGGGTTCGACGGGGCCGGCAGGCACTTGTCGTACTGGGTGGTGACCAGGCTGTCGAAGGTCGGTGAGCCCTGCGTGGTGAACACGTCGTTGGAGTGCACGGTGGAGCCGTCGGTGCTGTCCCCGTCCCGCCAGGCGGGCACCTTGCAGGTGACGCCACCCACCGAGGCCGGGCGCACGTCGGCGGAGGTGGCACCCCAGGCGCGCTGGCCGCAGGCCGCGGGCCCGCCGGTGGAGTTCAGCAACCGCGGGTAGGCGAAGGCGTCCGACGGGTCGGCCGCCTCCACCTCGGAGTAATACAGGTAGTCGGTGTAGGCGGACTTATGGATCGTCACTTTCACCGCGCGCTCGGTGCCCTCACGCACCTTGCCCGCGGCGTAGACGGTGTAGTCGCCGTTGGCGTCCGGGGTGGCCTGCACCCGATACTGCGGGCAGTTCACCGGCACGGTCGGGTGGCTGTCGCAGGCCACTCCGTCCGGGTCCTTGGAGCCCGGCACCGCGGCCCAGCCGGTCGGCAGTGAGGACAACGAGTTTGCCCGCAGCGCGTTGACCACGCTGTCCACGCCGGCCTGCGCCGCGGACACCGCGCCGTCGAAGTCCTGCTCGCGCCGCGCGCCCTTCATGGAGTTGATGGCGTAGCTCGAGACCAATGAGGCGATCAACACGATCACCATGCCGTAGCCGACGACGGCGATCATCGCGAATCCGGCGTCGGTGTGCGGGCCGCGGCGGTAGAGAGAACGGATGCGCTGGAGGATCAACTCAGTGCCCCAGGGTGGAGTTGGGAAGGAAGACGCTGGTGCTGACACCCGGGCTGGGGTGCGTGGAATCGCCCACCGGCAGGGCGATACGGATCGAGGCGATGGTGGCGAGGATGGAGCCGCTCGGCGCGGGTGAGGTGACGATGGCGCCGTTGCTGCCGGTGTAGTAGGTGAACAACGGGCCGTTGCTGCTCGGCAGCGGCCAGGTGATGCCGCGGCTGATCGTGCGGGTGGCGCCGGTGGCCCAGGTGTAGTCGCCGCTGGTCCAGGTCGAGGCGACCTGTTGGCGGGTCTCGGTGACCGCCGCGGTGGTGCCAGTGGCATCGTTCGGGTCGGCCGCGATCGTGTAGGTGATGCGGGTCGGCGCGGGCTTGGTGCCGATCTTGTCGCCGACGTTGGCGTAGAACACGACCCGGGTGTCGGTGGCGGTCTCGAATGCCGCCGGACAGGAGGAGACGCAGGTCGAGTTCAGCTGCTCGGGCCGGACGGCGGTGCGCAGGTTCTTCGACAGGGCGTCGACCCCGATGCGGATCTGGTCGAGATTGGCCAGCCGCGAGCCGGCGCTGGCGCCGTTGCGCAGCATGCCGATCATCGCGGCCGTGACCAGGCCCAGCACGGTGCTGGCGATGACCATGGCGACCAGCACCTCGATGAGGGAGTAGCCCCCGTCACGGCGTGGAGTCCGCATCACTTCACCACGATCTTGACGGACATGTTGTTCGTGACGATCACTGACAGCACCTGGTCAGACGACGATGTGTCGATGGTCCGGTTACCGGGGCTGGTGAGCGTGAAGTCGTACGTACCTGGCTTCAAGGACACGGAGCCCTGCCCGATGAGCCCGAGAAGGCTGGTGAACGTCGTGTCTTTCGGCGACGTTCCTGTGCAACCGTTCTTTAGCGTGGCCCGCACGGTGTACGACCCCAGGAGCGAGGAGAGGTCGCTGAACGGGATTGTGACGGTGCGCGAAACCGAGCAGTTGTAGGACACCGCCGGCAGCGGGACGGCCAGTTGGCCGACGCTGTTGATCGTCGCCGCCGTGCTGGACGGACCGGCCGCGAAGGTCCAGTCCCCATAGGGCAGTGAGGTGCTCACTGCGCCGTTGACCATCGCCAGTTGCTGCGTCGTGCCGCCGCAGGTGCTGGAGCCGGGCGTGGCGGTAACGGTCCCGGTGTAACCCACCAGGGTCGCCGGGTTGGTGGTCGTCGAGGTGTTGAGGGTGACCTGCACAGGCCCGCTCGGGCAGGTCGAATAGTTCGCGGTCAGCGTCACGTTGTTCGTGCCGGAGCCGATCACCGAGCTCGCCCCCGCCGTACCCGACGATGTCGGGGAGGTGAAACTCCACGATCCGTAAGCGATCGATCCGTTCAGCAGGCCGCTGAGGACATCGGTGGAGAAGGTGGTGGTGGCGATCGGCGTGCTACACGTTGACGTTGCCTGCCGCGCGCCGGTGATGGTCGCGCCCAACACGGTGTTCAAAAGCCAAGACAGCAGGGTGTTCTGAGTCTGCACCTTGAACTGCACGGTCTTGGTGCCACCACAGTTGTCCAGCACCGTGATGGCGGGGGCGGTCGCCGTGGAGCTCCCGACGGTCACGTACGAGGTGCCGATCGCGCCGTCGGGAAGAATGGCCGTCAGATTCCAGGGCCCGTAGGGCAGCGAGTAGCTGAACACGCCGCTGTTGTTGGTGAGCGGGATGGTCGACGTGCAGGGGTTGCCGCTGGCCGGGCTGGCCGTCACGGTGCCCGCGAACGTCGAGGTCCAGGGCACCGTCGCGTAGCCGGCGGGCACGTTGGCGGTGCTGTTCACGGTGACCAGCGCGGTGCCCCGGCTGAGGCTGCAGGTCGGGGAGATCGTGACGATCGGGTCGGGGGTCACCGGAGTCACGGTTACAGAGCCCGCCGAGGAGCCGCCGGATCCGTTGCCGCCGGTGCCGTTGATGCTGAGGATCGAGCTGTTCACCACCGGCTTGGTGCCGCCCATGTCCTGCCACGTCGCGGTGACCGTGAGCTTCAGCGACTCGAACGCATCCGCCGAGCTCCACTCGCCCGAGTCGACCAGGTGGTAGTTAGTGCTGGAGTCGGCCACGTCGGATGTGATGGTGAACAGCGTCGGCGAAACCGTGCTGACGGTGCGCGTAATGTCAGTGGTGATCCCCGACGGATTGCTCTGCATGAGGCCGCGGATCCGCTCGACCTCTTGCGCCGCGACACTCGCCGCGCGCACGCGCTGCCGGTCGTCGGCGGTCACACCCAACGCGTGGATGAGCATGGCTGCGGCGGCAGTGGCGATGACCGCGAGGATTCCCATCGCCACCATCGACTCCACCAAGGTGAAGCCCTTGTCTCGACGATCGCGCTTCGCGCGTCGTCCCGACGACTGCACAACCACCTACGACTCCTCGCGAGAACTCGCTTTGTCTCCGCAGAGATGTCGGTTCGCGATGCATCGTGCTTGAGCGCTTACCGCTGTGCATCGGGATCTACCCGGACATGGTCAAGTCACCAATGCCGCGCGCCCGAGCGAATGGGACGAACCGAGGTCACGGATTCGCCTTCTGGCAAAGGAAATCCGAGGTGACTATCAACCCGGGGTTAGCACCGTCCGACATCCCTGCCAGTCCCGGTCGACGCCCCCGCCGACCAAGCCCCGCCCATCGGGGCTCGGACGAATCCCCACCACCCCAGGGAGAACCACCGTGTACACCCGCATGCGTAAGGCCCTCGACGAAGGGCGCAAGGACAAGGGCTTCACCCTCATCGAGCTCCTCGTCGTCATCATCATCATCGGCATCCTGGCCGCGATCGCCATCCCGATCTTCCTGCACCAGCGCCAAAAGGCCGTGGATGCCTCGTCCAAGTCTGACGTCCGCACCGTCGCAACGCAGATGGAGACGTACTACACGGACAGCCAGGCGTACCCGGTTACCGGCGGCGGCGCCACGGGTATCGTGGCAACCACGGCCGGAAGCGTGACCACGCTCGCCATCGGCGGCGAAAACGTCACCCTCTCGCCCGGCAACACCGCGCACGTCTACACCAACGCTGGCAGCTCGACTCCGGCCACCGCATACTGCGTGTCGGTGAGCAACACCAACGCAACCCAGGTCTGGGTTTGGGAGAGCGATAAGGGCGGTCTGCAGCCGAGCGCTGTCACCTCCTGTCCAAGCAGCGGCACCGGTGCGGTGTACACCAGCACGGTCCTCTAATACACAAGCTGAGCAACACAAGTCGAAGCGCCTGGGGTGGATCAACTCTCCACCCCAGGCGCTTCAACGTTCCGCCGAGCGACAGCTTCCGATCTCTTTACTGGGGCTATGGCAAGCGCCTCCGCTGGCGAGCCGACTCTTCAGACATCCCCCGTCGGTCCGTCACCACCATGGAGTCCCGCCGTATGTACCGTCATATTCGTAAGTCGCTGCACAACAAGGACAAGGGCTTCACCCTCATCGAGCTCCTCATCGTCATCATCATCATCGGCATCCTGGCCGCAATCGCCATCCCGATCTTCCTGCACCAGCGCGAGCGAGCCGTCGACGCATCCGCGAAGTCCGACGCGCACAGCCTGGCGGTTGAGATGGAGTCGTTTTACACGGACGCAGCGGCTTACCCGAGCGACGCCGACTACAGCTTTACCGCTCCCGACGCCACCATCGGGACCGAGGAGGTTCGCATGTCGCCCGGCAACGTGCCGAACATCTACCTGAACTCGGACAGCAGCGCGTACTGCATTTCCATCGACAACCCCGGCAAGGCCACCCGCCCCTGGGTCTGGCAGAGCGACAACGGCGGCCTCCAGGTCAACGCCGCGGCCGACTGCGCCGCCTACACCACCGCCCTGTCCTGACGCTCAACCCGCGCCAGATCTCCACCGATCAACTGGTAAGGCCGGGTCCGAGCCCTTGCGGACCCGGCCCGATCCCCGCCCCCGTGCCCTCCTCGGGACCCGGTCGGCCCCACCCGCGAGAGGTCCCTGTGCAGGCGCTCAGATCCAGAGTCCCGGTCACCCTCGCGTTGATCGCGCTGCCGATCCTCCTCGCGGCCGACGCCGGCGCCGTGACCCTTATGAAGCTGGCGGTACCCGACGACGCCGACGAGGCCGGACGCGCAGGCGTGCAGGCCATCATGTTCAACGGCGTCGCCACCCCCGAAGAAGCTCAACTCGCGTTCGATGCGTCCAAGGCCGTCGCGGACACCCATCGCGAGCACATTGACCCGGCGTCGTTCACCATCACCCAGGACGGCGCGGTAACCCTTACCGTCTCGAAGCACACCGGCACGGTCCTGTTCAAGCACCTGCCGATTCTCAAGGGGTTGACCCACACCACCGTCACCACCACCGTCGCCCGCGCCTCCTGGTAATCCCAAACTCGGCCGAACGGCCCGGGGGGAAATAGCCGGACGGATGCGGCGGAATGCGCGCCACGGCGGTCGAATGGAAGAACCAGCCGTCCCGGTCTCAAGGACTCCCATGAGAATCGCCCAGCGCACACACACCGGTCTCCCGGCCCAGCGCACGACGGACGCAGCGCCGCAGCCGGCGCGCGCGACCCGGCGGCGGCACTACCGGGTTGCGGCGCCGCTCGCAGCGGCGGTGGCGGTCGGCGCGGTCGCCATGGCGATGGCCACGGGCAGCGACAGCACCAACGCCCCCGGAGCGGGCAACATCTTCGCCCGGGCCGAGGCGGCCAACGCTTCCGCGGAAGCGCGGCTGATCGTCGCCGGACCTGCGGTCGCACTGCCGCTGACCGACGGGGACTGGCGCCTGGACAGCGTCGTGGTCGACGGCTCCTGGTTCACCGGCAACTTCGCCGGCACGGCCACCCTCACCTACACCGGCCAGGCAGCCTCCGCCGACTCCGCGTTCAGCGTCGGCATCTACGACGGCTCCGCCTACGTCGGGCGACTCACCGGCACCGTGCACCACCTCACCGCCGGCGGCCACGCGATGGTGACGCTCTCCTCCGTCGACCCCTACGAGCCGGGGCAGTACCAATACGGATTCCTCAACGCCCAGTAGACGAACTGACGTGTCGTCAGCTGCTGGGGCTGCGGACGTCGGAGATGCGGGCACCTCAAGCCACCGTCGCACTCAGCCGATACCCGGGTGAGGTGACATTGCCGAACACATCGTGCAAATCGGCACACACCGCACCTTCGGCGCATGTCGATCTTGCAAGCCGGAAAGCGTCTCCGCCGTCACCCGAATGCGTGCATCCTCTTGACTTCATGGCGATCGACACCGCGATGAGCGTCCCCGCTCCGCGCCACCCGGCGCCCGAGCCGGACCTGCCCTCCGCCCTGCACGCCGCCCGACGCGGCGACGAGGGCGGCTTCGGCGTGCTTTACCGCGCCATCCAGCCCGCGCTCCTCCGCTACGTCGCCACTCTCGTGGGCACCGACGCCGAGGACGTCACCGCCGAGGCCTGGTTGCAGATCGCGCGGGACATTCGCGACTTCTCCGGCGACCTGGACAATTTCCGCGGCTGGGCCGCCACCATCGCTCGACACCGCGCACTGGACCACATCCGCCGCACCAAGGCCCGCCCCACCTCCGGGGCGGTCATCGACAACGACTTCGAGTTCCCCGCCACCGACGACCCGGCGGCTCTCGCCATCGAACACGTCGACGGCGACACCGCGCTCAACCTCATCGCCACGCTCCCCCCGGGCCAGGCGGAGGCGGTAAGGTTGCGCGTGATCCTGGGCCTGTCCGCCGAGGACGCGGCCAGGGCACTGGGCAAACGGCCGGGCGCCGTACGCACCAACACGCACCGCGGCCTGAAAGCACTGGCTGCCAAATTGCAGTCCGCCGAAAAAACTTCGCCGCAGGGTGTGACATCCGCGCGGCCGGGTGCGCTGAAGGGGATGTGATGAGCGCTCCGCCGCCCAACGGGCAGGACCCGGTCGACGCCCTCCTTCGGGAGGCGCGTCTCAACCCGGCCGAGGCCGCCGCCTTGGCCGACCTGCTGCACGCGGTCGCCCCGAACGCCGCGCACCTCCCTGCCGGCAGCCCGGGCGAGTACGCGGCTCTGGCCGCGTTCCGGAGCGCACATCGCGAAACCGCCAGCCGACCTCTGGGAGCTTTCGCCATGTATCGCAACCGCACCCGCGCCGCTCTGCTCACCGCCAAGACCGCCGCCGCGGCCCTGGTTCTCGTCTCCGCCGGCGGCGTCGCGATGGCCGCGACCACCGGTGCGATTCCCACGCCGCTCGCCCCATCGCACCCGTCGCACCCGGTCCACCCGGTGACGCCCAAGGTGAGCGACGACGCGACCGACGACCAGGGCAGTGACGCGACCGACCAGGACTCGAGTGAGGACAACGGCGGCCTGCGCGACACCTGCACGCAGTTCACCGGCGGCGCCTTCAGTGACCCGACCGCGGCCGCTACCAGTGACTCCTTCCGCAAGTTGGTCATCGCCGCCGGTGGTCAGGACAACGTCGCCGCCTTCTGCGCCGCGCTGCCCGCGACCGACGACAACCAGGGCGACGGCAACGACCAGGGCGAGCACGGCAACTCGGCCAACGCCCCCGGCCACGACCCGAACGGGCCGGGCAACTCAGAAAACGCCCCCGGACACAACAAGGGACAGGACGACCAGGGCCAGGACCAGGGCAACCCCGGCAACTCCGGGCACGGCAACTCCAGCAACGCCCCTGGGCACAACAAGTCGGGCCACGGCAACTCGGCCAACGCCCCCGGACATGACCCGAACGGGCCGGGCAACTCCGAGAACGCGCCCGGCCACAACAAATCCAACAGCGGTCAGGGCAACGCTGACGACCAGGGCGACGATTCTGGCGACTCGGGTCACGGCAACTCCGGTCACGGGGACGGTTCGGACGACTGACGCACTACCCGACTTCGTCCGACTATTCGGGCCATCAACGCGCGACGGCCCGACACCCCGGACAAGGATGCGAATCAGGGCCCGCGGTACGCGCCGCGGGCCCGACGCATGTCATACGTCTGGACCACCCGGAACCCCGTGCACGTGGCCGAGGCGGATGACGTCAGCTAAGGCAACTCGGCCAGCCGCGGCACGATCTCCTTGCCGACCCGCTCGGTGAACGAGAGGAGGTCTCCGACCGGCACCAGGTCCACCACCGCGACGCCCAACTTCGCCAGCTCGCCCGCCTGCGCCAGGAACCCGTCCACGTCATCCAACGCGTTGCCGCGGAACAACACCGTGGGCGTGATCGTCGAGTAGTCCCGGCCCAGCGTCTCGCAGTGCCCGCGCAGGATGTCCAGCTTCGGGGCCACCTCGGCCGGCCCACCCATCAGGTTGCAGGAGTCCGCGTACTGGGCCACGATCCGCAGCGTCTTGCGCTCCCCGCCACCGGCCACCAGGATCGGCGGGCGCGGCCGGGACACCGGCACGGGCGAGCACAGGGTCTCGGCCAGTTGGTAGTGCTTGCCGGCGTACGGCCCGTTGTCCTCGCTCCACATCTGCAGGCAGATCTGCAGCGTCTCCTCGAGCATCTCGAAGCGCTGCGCCACCGGCGGGAACGCCACCCCCAACCCCTGATGCTCGCGTTCGAACCAGGCCGCCCCGATGCCCAGCGCCGCCCGGCCACCGGAGAGCACGTCCAGCGTGGTCACCGTCTTGCACAGGATGCCCGGGTGACGGTACGTCACCCCGGTGCACAGCAGCTGCAGGGTCACCGTCGAGGTGTGCGCGGCCAGGAACGCCAGGCCGGTGTAGCCCTCCAGCATCGGCTCGGTGGCCTTGCCCACCGGTGGGATCTGGAAGAAGTGGTCCATCAGCGAGACGTAGCCGACGCCTGCGTCCTCCGCGGCCTCGCCGAAGCGGGCCAGCGTGGGTGCGATCGAGGCCGGTTGGCCGGGAAAGCTGAACGAGGCGACGTGCAGGGCGACCTTCATGAACGCGCTCCCATCATCGCGGCGAGGATGAAGTCGTGGGCGTACCGGGCCTTGTCCTCGCCCCGGAACTCGATCTCGTGGTGCACCCCGCCCGCGGAGGTCACGATGATCGAACTGGTCGAGAAGAAATTCCCGGTGAACCGCGCATTGCTCACCACCGCCACGCTGGACACCTTGTGGTACGGCATGGACACCAACGCCACTGCCCTACCCACGAAGGATTTATCCGCGATGATCACGCGCCGGTCGGTCAACGCCAAATAGCCGGTGCCGACGCCCTTGCCGTCGTACACGGCGTACAGCCGTTCGCCCTGCAGCAGCCCGGACTGCACCTGCTCGAGCTGGTCCTTGCGGTCGTAGATCGGTTCGGGTGTGGTCATGGCCGCCACCCTATGAACCCCGTCGGGGGCCCCTGCACTGCGCATGTCATCCGCTACGGGAGCCCCTCATCGGGAGCCGGGCCCGTTAAACGGACACCGGCCCGGAACCGGACTTTCGTCCGATCCGGGCCAGTGCCGGGGGTCACCGTTGCCGGTGCCTTGAGGTGGGCGGCGGTGTCGGTCCGCCCACCTCTTCAGAGGCTGTGACGCCGGGGCTTCCCGGGCGCGCCGGGGGGGTTGCGAGCCCGGGAAGCGTCTGATCCCAGCGGCAAACCTCTGAGATCCAGCGTTGTGGACTAGCGCTGCGAGGCGACGCGGCGCCGCAGAGCCGCACCACCAGCGATCAGAGCGAGACCGAACGGAATCAGCGCCATACCGGCAGCACCGGTGTGCGGGAGAACCGAGGACTCGTGGTCGCCGTTGTGGTGCTTGTGCCAGGTCCAGTGGCTGTTGTGCGAGTGCTCGTCGCCAACCCAGCCGCGGTGACCGGAGTCGCCGCCGTTGCGGTTGCCGGCGTCCACGTGCACGCGGCAGTCCGCGGCACCGAGCACGGCCAGGCCGCAGACGGTGACGGGGATGTTGGCGTCCAGGTTGTTCAGCAGCTGCAGGCCGCTGAGCAGACCGTGGTTGTCGAACGAGTTGACGTCGCCGGCGTCGCCACCGTTGCCACCGCGGCCACGGCCGCCGAGCACGTTTCCACCGTTGCCGTCGCCGGCCTTGGAGGAGCAGTTGCCCCGACCTTCGGCCAGCAGCAGGCCGACGCCGCAGACGTTCACGGGCACGTTCAGGGTGACGTTGTTGAGCACCTGGGCGCCGTCCAGCAGGCCATCGTTGCGGCCCGTGCGGACGTTGCCCTGGTCGCCACCGCTGCCGCCGCGGCCGCTACGACCACGGCTCGAACCGCTTCCACCATTGCCGTCGCCGGCCTTGGAGGAGCAGTTGCCCTTGGCCGTGGCGAGCAGCGCGCCCACGCCACAGGCGTTGACGGGCACGTTGGCGGTCAGGTTGTTGCCGACCTGGAGGCCGTTCAGCAGCCCCTTGTTCCGGCTGCTGGAGACGTCGCCCTGGTCGCCGCCAGAACCACCGCGGCCACCGAAGGAGGCGCCGCCGTTGTCGTCACCGGCAGCGGAGCTGCAGGTGCCCGAGCCGCCGCCCAGCAGGGCGCCGACGCCACAGGCGTTGATCGGCACGTTGAGCGTGACGTTGTTGAGGGCCTGGACTCCGTTGAGCAGGCCGTCGTTGTGACCAGTATTGGTGTCTGCGTAGACGGTCGGCGCACCAAGGATAAGAGCGGCGCCCGCCGTGAGGAGCACGGCTCCCTTGACCTTCTTCGAGGCTCGCATCGAAGCCCCTCCTGTTTCGTTGATGTGGTCTGGGTTCAGGTGTGGTGATAACGGTTAGCGCTTCCGGCCCTGCCCCGAGGCAGGTCCGCCGTGACCGGGTGGCCACGGAGGCGCGACGTCAACGGCGGCTCGCACCGCGCCGGCAAGGGGCGACACTTCCCCAGCCAAGACGTCTCTGATCGGGGCAGGTGCCGTCGTCGTCAGGGCCACTGGGGGCTCCGAAAGCGACGACACCGGGGGCTCAGCCGGTGAGGACACCGGCTGGAGAAGACCGCCCATCACACCGAGGGCGGGCTCACCGGGGCGGCGGACCGAGGTCCGACGAACCGATGACACCGAGCCACTGCACGCAGCACGTGCAATGCCTCGTCCCTGGTACTGACCGTCGCGACACACTCGCGTCGGCTTGTCCTCATGCATGGACTTACATTCGTACTCCGCGGTAGCGGTGTTACCGAGATTAACTCGGCTTTGCCGAGACATGCCGCATACCTTGGACGTACCCCCGAACACTCGACCCTGCCAGAAGACCGGTTCCTCGGTCCCCTCATCCCTGGCCGTCCCGCTGCCGATGTATTCGGCAACGACGATCGCATCCGCGCCCCCCGCGGTCTTCGCCGCAACTGCAAGAGCACAGCTGGACGAAGCGACAACGATCGAGTGTTGGTGTTCCACCGTCGCCGAAGCGACGTACCGGCCCCTGTAGGAGGGCATGACGGCACGCGAGAGGAAGAGCTGTTGGCTCCTCATAGCCCCCACGCTGATCACGCTGTGTCCTCCCCATCGGCCCACCGGACGCTCCGGTAGGCGTCTCACCTGTTCCGAGGACCCTGTGTCGATAGGGATGTAAGGGATCAACGGGACATGTGAGGCGAACGGTCCTGGGAAGCGTAGCCCCGCACGAGCGCCCCACCGCCCATGCGAGAGAGATGACCATTCAAAGTCTGAGAAAACCCAGGAGGCCCCTGACCTGCGGTTTCGATCACCCTGCGTGACAAAATCCCCCGCCGAGTGCCGCCGAGGCCACCGTGGGCTCCCGAACGTTCTCACTACGGATCGTGCACGATTTCCAAGATCACCGCAGGCGATCTGCCCGATTGGGCAAGTTCAAACCAGGATGGGCGCCCGACATGTCGGGCGGACACCACTGAGTGTCATCAACGCCCTGGTCAAGCAGGCGCGCCGGAAGGGAGGACGGCAACCGCGGTTTGGTCACACCGCGCAATGCAAAGAACGGCTTGAAGTCAGCCGCTTACCCGGTCCGGATCGGGGTCGGACGGGCCGTATCCGGGCCAGCTCGCGCCCGGCCCGGCCGTTGGTTCGCCGGTGCCGTCATCGCCGGGAAGTACCGGCTGATCTGGGGTGAAAACCAACGCGCAGATCCGCTGGTAAAGCTCGTCAGGGCCGGTCACGAACTTGACCCGCGACAACGCCTGATCCTGCCCGGCGGACTCCATCACGAAACTTCCGAAGCCGAGCAATCGCCCAAGGATGGTGCGTTCGTAACGCATGTCCGTGACCTTGCCCAGCGGCATCATGTCGACGTCTCGGCGAAACAGCCCGTGCACCAGCATCAGGCGCTTGTCGGTGACCACGAACCGGTCCGACCACCAGTTGACGATCTCCCAGCCGAGGTACCACACCGCGGCTGACCAGGCCAGCCAGACGATGTCCCGGGGGCCTGTGGCACGCCGCGGGAGCGCGATGTCCAGTAGAACGGCCAGGAACAGCCCGCCACCGGCCGCGGCCAACGGCACGATCAGCGCCAACCAGTGCCGGCGCAGCGCGGCGACCACCCGTTCGCCGGGCAACAGGTACTTGGCGATCAAGCGGGATCCGGCGGGCAGCATGGCGCCCAGGACGGGGTCGGCGACCCTGGCATCGACGCTCACGAGCCGGGCCTCGCGGCCGTCAGAGCCGGTTGACGAAGGTGAAGAAGCCGTCGGTCACGCTGCCCGTGCCCTGGGTCAGCTGATCCCAGCCCTTGGACACGGCATCGGCCGACTGGGCGGGTTCCTGCGCCATCGAGTAGAGCGCGAACGCCACGGCGGGGATCGCAACCATGCGCTTCACGAGGCGCCTCCATGCAGTCCGATGGTGCACGGGTCCTGTCCGGCGGACCCGGTTCCAGACTAAACACAGATCACTCTGGACAACAACTGCATCACCCGTATGCGGCAAATGCCCTGTACAAGACTATACGTGATGGGTCGATGACGCAGAGTCAGAGATTACTCAGTGCCTACCGGCCATGGCCGGTGCCTTCGCGTCGGCCGGGGAGTCCCCCAGCTCACGGATGATGTCCTCCACCCGCGCCTTGGCGTCGCCGAACAGCATCTGAGTGTTCTCCCGGAAGAACAGTGGGTTCTGCACGCCCGCGTAGCCGGTGGCCATCGACCGCTTGAACACGATGACGTGCTTGGCCTCCCAGACGTGCAGCACCGGCATGCCGGCGATCGGGCTGCCGGGGTCCTCCAGCGCCGCCGGATTGACGGTGTCGTTGGCACCGATGACCAGGACGACCGAGGTCTCCGCCAGGTCGTCGTTGATCTCGTCCATCTCCAGCACGATGTCGTAGGGCACCTTCGCCTCGGCCAGTAGCACGTTCATGTGGCCGGGTAGCCGGCCGGCCACCGGGTGGATGCCGAAGCGGACCTCGACGCCCTTCGCGCGCAGCTTGCGGGTGAGTTCGGCGACCGCGTACTGGGCCTGCGCGGTGGCCATGCCGTAGCCCGGCGTGATCACCACCGAGTCCGCGTCGGACAGCAGCTCGGCCACGGCGCCCGGGTCGGTCTCCCGGTGCTCCCCGTGGTCCTCGCCGGAGGCCGAGGTACCCGCCGCGACCCCGAATCCGCCCGCGATCACCGCGATGAACGAGCGGTTCATGCCCTTGCACATGATGTAGGACAGGTAGGCACCGGAGGAGCCGACCAGCGCTCCGGTGGTGATCAGCAGGTTGTTGTCCAGCAGGAACCCCGACGCCGCCGCCGCCCAGCCCGAGTAGCTGTTCAGCATGGACACCACCACCGGCATGTCACCGCCGCCGATGGAGGCCACCAGGTGCCAGCCCAGGGCCAACGCCAGCACGGTCACCGCGATCAGCAGGCCGAGCTTGGGCGAGCCGACGAACACCCCGGTCAGCGCCCCGAAACCGACCAGCGCACCCAGGTTGAGCAGATTGCGGCCGGGCAGCTTCAGCGGCGCGGAGGAGATCCGCGCAGACAGCTTGAGGAAGGCCACGATCGAGCCGGTGAAGGTCACCGCGCCGATGAAAACCCCGACGAACACCTCGGCGTGATGGATCCTCAGTAACGACCCGGCGAACTCGGTTTGCCCACCGCGGTGCTCCACGTCGTAGAAGCCGTCCCAGCCCACCAGCACGGCGGCCAGACCGACGAAGCTGTGCAGCGCCGCGATCAACTCGGGCATGCCGGTCATCTCCACGACCTTGGCCCGCCACAACCCGATCGCCGCCCCGATGACCACCGCGATGATGAGCAGAATCGCCCCGGTGGAATCAATGTGACGGGTCGCCAGGCCGATCACCGCGGCCAACGCGATGACCATACCGGCGATGCCGTACACGACTCCCTGACGGGACGTCTCGTGCCGGGAGAGCCCGGCCAGGCTCAGGATGAACAGCAGCGCCGCGACGATGTAGGCGGCCTGCGCAATGGATTCGGCGTCCATCTCAGCCCTTCGAAAACATGCCGAGCATCCGCCGGGTCACCGCGAACCCGCCGAACACGTTGATGGAGGCCAACAGGATCGCCACGAACGACAGCGTGCGAATCGTGGTGTCGTCCTTGCCAATCTGCAGCAGCGCGCCCACGACGATGATCCCGGAGATCGCGTTGGTGATTGACATCAGCGGGGTGTGCAACGAGTGGTGCACCTTGCCGATCACGTAGTAGCCGATGACCACGGACAGCGTCAGCACCGTGAAGTGCTGCGGGATCGGTTCCGGGGCGAAGGCGGTGATCAGCCACAGCGCCAGCACCCCGACGCCGACCACGCCGAGTTTCACCGCCGGGGTGAAGATCGACGGCTTGGCCTTCACCGGCTCGGGCGGGGCGGCCTTCACCGCCGGCGCCGCGGAGACCTGCACCGGCGGCGGGGGCCACATGTTTCCCCCGTCGCGCACCACGGTGATGCCGCGTTGCACGACGTCGTCCATGTCGAGGACCAGCCGCCCGTCCTTTTCCGGGGTGAGCAGCTTCATCAGGTTCACCAGGTTGGTCCCGTACAGCTGCGAGCTCTGCGCGGGCAGCCGGCCGGGCAGATCGGTGTAACCGATGATCGTCACGCCGTTGTCGGTGGTGATCACCTCGCCCTTGACGGCGCCCTCGACGTTGCCGCCCTGACTGGTGGCCATGTCAACGATCACGCTGCCCGGACGCATGGCGGCCACGTCCGCGGCGGTGATCAGCCGCGGCGCGGGACGTCCAGGAATCAGCGCGGTGGTGATGATGATGTCGACGTCGGCGGCCTGCTCGCTGTAGATCTCCGCGGCGCGCTTGTTGTAGTCCTCGGTGGTCGCGCTGGCGTAGCCGGTGCCGGACTGCTCCTGCTCGACGTCGACCGCCAGGTACTCCCCGCCCAGCGACTTGACCTGGTCGGCCACCTCGGGCCGGGGGTCGGTGGCCCGCACGATGGCGCCCAGGCTGGAGGCGGCGCCGATCGCGGCCAGCCCGGCCACGCCCGCCCCGGCGACCAGCACCTTGGCCGGCGGGACCTTGCCGGCCGCGGTGACCTGACCGGTGAAGAACCGGCCGAAGTTGTGCGCGGCCTCGATCACCGCGCGGTACCCGGCGATGTTGGCCATGGAGGACAGCACGTCCAGGGACTGCGCGCGGGAGATGCGGGGCACCGCGTCCATGGCCAGTGCGGTGATCGGCCGGGAGCCCAACAGCTCGACGCGGTCCGGGTCCAGGGCCGGGGAGAGCAGGCTGACCAGCGTGGCGCCCTCGGGCACCTGACGGATCTCGGAGTCGGAGGGCGGGCCCACCGCGAACACGATGTCCGCGTTCCAGGCGTCGTCGGTGATCTCGGCGCCGGCGTCCTTGTACGTCCCGTCCGGGAAGCCCGCGGCCGCTCCGGCTCCGGAGGCGACGGCGACCCGGTAGCCCAGCCCGATCAGCAACTTCACGGTCGCCGGCGTGGCCGAGACCCGGGTCTCGCCCCGTCCGGACTCGTTGACCACGCCGATCAGGGCGCCTGCCTCGGTCATTGCCTCTCCGTCCTTACTACCTACCTCTTAGCGACGCTATCGGTCACTCGGCGGAACCGAACAAACGGTCGCCGGCATCCCCCAGCCCCGGCGTGATGTAGCCGCGGGCGTCCAGCCCGGCGTCCAGTCCGGCCAGTACCACGGAGACGTCGGCGTCGCCAACCGCGTCGGCCAGCCGGTCCACCCCTTCCGGTGCCCCGATCAGGCAGACCGCATGCACGGAGGCCGCGCCGCGGGCCAGCAGCAGGCCGACGGCCGCGGCCAGCGTGCCGCCGGTGGCCAGCATCGGATCGAGCACGAAGCACTGTCGACCGTCCAGGCGGGCGGGCAACCGGTCGGCGTACGTGCTGGCCAGCAAGGTGGTCTCGTCGCGCACCAGGCCGAGGAAGCCAACCTCGGCGGTGGGCAGCAGTCGCAGCATCCCGTCCAACATGCCGAGCCCGGCCCGCAGAATCGGCACCACCAAGGGCTTGGGGGCGGCCAGGCGCACGCCGTGGGCCGTGGTCAACGGGGTACGTACCGTGCACGCCTCGACCCGCACCCGCCGGGTGGACTCGTAGGCCAACAGGGTGACCAGCTCGTCGCACAGCCGACGAAACGTCGAGGAATTCGTGGCCTCGTCGCGCAGCGCGGTGAGCTTGTGCGCCACCAACGGATGATCGAGAACCTGCATCTGCACCGCGTACCTCCGGTTTAGCCCGGTGGGACAGTCGGGGTAGACCCTGCCGTATGAACGAGGGCAGCGAACGCAACCGGTCCATCGATCCGCTGATCTGGGAACGGGCACAACGTCGCGCCCGTCTGCTGGACGAGCTGATCGAGGCTCGCGACTTGCTCAACCGGGTCGCGCCCCGGCGTGCCGCGTCGGCCCGCAGACGGGCCGCACTGCGCGCGCTCACCTTTCGCCGGTGAATCGAGGGTGCCCCGCAGCGCCGTGATCTGTAAGGATGCCCGGGTGAGGCACGGGCACGCCGCTGTCGGGAGTCGTTATGGCGGATGACGCAACCGACTTCGCCGTGGTGGTCTACCGCGACGACGATCGGTGGGAAGCCGACGCCCTGCCCCGCACTGTGGGCGGTGACCTCGACGAACTCGTCGAGGCCGCCCGCCGCCAGTCCGGCGGCGGCGGAGCGATCGGTTTCGTGTCCATCGAGGACGACTTCTTCGTTGCGGTGCGGATACACGGCCGCGATGTCTCACTGCTGTTGTCCGACATCACCGCGGCCGGCGAATCGCCGTTGGCCGGGGAGGTGCTCGAGGCACTCGATCTGCCGCTGCCCGGGCCCGAGGACGAGCGGGTGCAACCGGCCGGCGATCTGACGATTTTCTCTGACCTCGGCCTACCGGCCATGGAGCTCGGCGCGCTGTGCGACGACCTGGACCTGTACCCCGACCAGATGCTGGACAGCATCGCGTCGCGGTTGGGTTTCGCCGACGCATTCCGGCGAGCCGTCGACTCCGCGCTGGCGGACTGAGCAACCATCAGAAAGAGCGTGCTGTTCGGATCGACCTGTGTGGGAGCGAGAAGTGGGGTACTTCGCGGTCGTACTCACCCGTGACGAGGACGAGTGGGAGACCAACGACATCGAACTCGACGCGGTCGAGTCTCTGGACGACCTGGCCGACGCGATGCGGGACACCGCCGACATCGACAGCGACGGCCCGGTCCTCCTGCTGCTCGAGCAGGAGGATCTGTGGTTCGCGGTGGTCCGGGTGGACGGTGAGGACGACCCACGGGTCTTCGTCTCCGACCGCTCCGCCATCGAGCATTCCGCCTACGCGGAGATGCTGCTCGAAGCGGCGGAGTCCGAGGAGGACACGCTGGACGTGGACGACCTCGACTCCGACTCCGCCTCCGAGGACGAGGACGAGCGCGACAGCGGGGTGGACGACGGCCCGGTCGGCGACCTGGAGATCCTGGTTGACCTCGGCACCAGTGCCGAGGTGCTGCGCGAGCTGTGCGAGAGCAAGGGCGTGCTGCCCTCGGAGGCGTTGACCACCCTGGCCGAGCGGGCCGGGGCGGCCGGCGCGCTGGAGACCGTCCGCTGAGGCCCTCTCCCTGGGACGAGGCCATGGAGGCCGCGCTGGCCCTCGCGCGCGCCGCGCCCTACCGCGGGGACGTCCCGGTCGGTGCTGTGGTGCTCGCCCCCGGCGGCTCGGTGATCGGTCAGGGCCACAACCGTCGGGAGGCCCTGGGCGACCCGACCGCGCACGCCGAGGTGCTGGCGCTGCGCGCGGCCGCGGTGAACCGTGGGTCGTGGCGGCTGTCCGGCTGCACGATGGTGGTGACGTTGGAGCCGTGCACCATGTGCGCCGGCGCGATCGGTCTGGCGCGGCTGGATCGGCTGGTTTACGGCGCCGTGGACCCGAAGGCCGGGGCCGTCGAGTCGTTGTGGGATGTGCTGCGCGACCGTCGGTTGAACCACCGCCCAGAGGTGGTCAGCGGTGTGCTCGCGGCCCAATCCGCGGCCCTGCTGCGGGAGTTCTTCGACGCGCACCGCGACTGACCCCGGCTGCTATCGTCACCGGCGGTGGCGTGTCCGAGCGGCCGAAGGAGCGCGCCTCGAAAGCGCGTGATGTGCAAGCATCCGAGGGTTCAAATCCCTCCGCCACCGCCAACACGAGCGGCGCGGTTCCCCGGGGGCCCGCCGCTCGTCGCCGTTCCCGCCCCGCCCTCACGCCCCCGCCCTCACGCCCCCCAGGAACACAAACGCAACTGGTGGGGCGTTTCCGTGCCGACGATCGCCTCCCGAGTCACGTTTGTGTTCTGAGGTGGCGCGCTTCGCCGCCACCCGCGCCGAGGCTTATCCACAGGCGCGCGGTTCGGCCGCGCGCCGCGGCCCCATCGGGGAGGCTCCGCCCCGTGGATCCGGTGGAGGCGCTTCTGCGGTGCGGCGGTGCGGCGCGCGTGTCGCGGTTGAACGCGATGGGCGTGCGCCGGCGAACACTGCGCGGGGCCTGCGACCGGGGCGACGTCGTGGCGATCGGCGGGGGCGGGTTCGCTGTCCCGGATGCCGACCCGCGGTTGGCGGCGGCCGTGACATTGGGCGGGGTGCTCTCCCACGGCTCCGCCGCCGACTGGCACGGCTTCGAGTTGTGGCGACCGCTCAACGTGCTTCACGTGACGGTTCCGGCCGGCACCACCGTCACGACAGCCGGAGTGTGGGTGCACCGGGGGCGGCTCAAGCCCGCGGATGTGGATCCGTTCACGCCGGTAACGCGCCCCCTGCGCACGCTGCTGGACTGCGCCCGTCGGATGCCCTTCTGCGATGCCGTCGTCGTCATCGACAGCGCGCTGCGCAAGCGTGCCGTCCATGACGCGTCGCTGCGCGCCGCAGCCGAGGCGGCCGGCGGCCCTGGCTCGAGCCGGTTACGCCGAGCCGTGCGGCACGCAGATGCGTTGGCCGGCTCCGGGATGGAGACCGTGCTTCGACTGCTGATCGACCTGCTCGACGCGGAGGTGCAGAGCCAGGTCCTCATCCCGGGCGTCGGCAAGGTCGACCTCCTCATCAACGGCTGGTTGGTCATCGAGGCCGATGGCTTCGAGTTTCACTCCGATCGGGAGGCGTATCGCAACGACCGCCGTCGCGACAACGCTGTTTCCGAGCGCGGTTACGTCCGGCTGCGGTTCTCGTGGGAGGACCTCAGGTCACGTCGGCCCGAGGTGTTGCGGCAGATCCAGCGCGTGCTGGCGCTGCGGTAGACCGCGCCCTCCCAGAACACAAACGTGACTCAGGTGGCGTCGCGCTGCCGGAAATGACCCCACGAGTTGCGTTTGTGATCCCAGGGGGCGCGGCCTCGGGGCTCCCGGGTGGCACCTAAGCGGACTCCAACGTTCGGCCCATTGGGCTCGATCCGTCCGTCCGATCCGCATGTGTCCGTTTCCGACGAACCTGAACGAGACATATTCAGGGGGAGCGGACACGATGAACGCGCACAGCGGGGCGATCCCGCACCAGGCCACCGGGGGTGGGGCCGCAGGTGTCATTCGCGCCGGGGGCACCATCCGGGTGGAGAACCTGGTCAAGCAGTACGGCAGCACCAAGGCCGTCGATGAGCTGAGCTTCGAGGTTGCGCCGGGTCAGGTGACCGGCTTCCTCGGCCCGAACGGGGCCGGGAAGACCACCACCATGCGCTGCATCCTCGGTCTGGACGCGCCGAGCAGTGGCCGCGTCACCGTCGGGGGCCGCGCCTACCGTGACCTGCCCGCGCCGCTGCGCGAGGTCGGGGCGCTGGTCGACGCGGGTGCCGTGCACCCGAAGCGGACCGCGTACAACCACCTGCTGGCGCTGGCGCAGAGCAACCGCATCCCCGCCGGCCGGGTCGACGAGGTACTCGGCATGGTCGGCCTGGAGTCCGTCGCGGGCAAGCGCGTCGGCGGGTTCTCCCTCGGCATGAACCAGCGACTGGGTATCGCCGCGGCGCTGCTGGGTGACCCGCCGGTGCTGATGTTCGACGAGCCGGTCAACGGCCTGGACCCGGAGGGCATCGTCTGGGTGCGCAAGTTCATGCAGGCGCTGGCCGCCGAGGGCCGCACGGTCTTCGTGTCCAGCCACCTGATGAGCGAGATGGCGCTGATGGCCGAGCACGTCATCGTGATCGGCCGCGGCCGACTGCTGCGCGACCAGACCGTCGCGGAGTTCGTCGAGACCAGCTCCGAGTACCACGTCCGGGTCCGCGCCCGCGACCTGATCGCGCTGGAGTCGGCGTTGACCGAGGCCGGTGGCCGGGTGCGCGCCGACGAGGAGGGCGGCCTGGAGGTCTTCGGGCTGGAGGCCGCCGCCATCGGTGAGCTGGCCGCGAGCCGCTACATCGCCCTGCACGAGCTGAGCCCGCAGCGCGGCTCATTGGAAGAGGCCTTCATGAAGTTGACCCAGGACAGCGTCGAGTACTCCGCGAGCGTGAAGTCATGAGCACCATCACCGCCCCTGTTGCCGTCCGGGAGGACCGCGACGGCGCCCGCTTCAGCGACGTGCTGCGCTCGGAGTGGACGAAGCTGCGCAGTGTCCCGTCGACGATGTGGACGATCCTGGTCGCCTTCGCGGTGTGCCTGGGCCTGAGCGCGCTGATCAGCGCGGTCACCGCCCACGCCTACGCGCAGGGCAAGCAGGACGTCATGCACAACTGGGACCCGACCAACATCTCCACCTCCGGTGGCGCACTGGCCCAGTTGGCCATCGCCGTCCTCGGCACGCTGGTGATCACCTCGGAGTACGCCACCCGGTCCATCCGGCTCAGCCTGGCCGCGGTGCCCAAGCGCGCGCACCTGCTCGCGGCCAAGGCGGTCGTGGTGGGCGCGGTGTCGCTGATCGTCGGTGAGGTCATGGCCTTCGCGTCGTTCCTCATCGGCCAGGCGATCATCTCCGGCAAGGCGCCGACGGCGAGCCTGTCCGACGCGTCGGTGTTTCGCGCGGTGGCCGGTTGCGGCATCTACTGCGGCGCGATCGCGCTGCTGGGCATGGCGCTGGGCGCACTGCTGCGCAGCACCGCGGCGGCGATCACCTCGCTGGTTGCTCTGCTGTACGTGCTGCCCGGCCTGACCCAGGCGCTGCCGTCCGGCCTGCGCGACCCGATTACGAAGTTCTGGCCGACCATCGCCGGCAGCAACATCACCAACGTGGTGCAGCAGGACAACCAGCTCGGCCCCTGGGCCGGCATGGCCGTCATGCTCACCTTTGTCGCCGCCGTGCTGGCCCTCGCGAACTGGCGGCTGACCAGCAAGGACGCGTGAGCAGCACCACCCCGTAACGCCCGAAAGCGCAGAACCGCACCCGAAATCGCTTGATTCGGCGTGCGGTTCTGCGCTTTCGGCGCTAAGTGCGTGCGTGGTGCGCGGGGCGGATGACGGAGAACAGCACCGAGTCGACCAGGCCCCGGTCGGCGGGCAGGCCAGCCATCAGCGAGTGGAACCACACCGGCCCGAGGAGCTGGTCGATGGCGTACTCCACCGGGACGGCCAGTCGATCGGACTCCCGCCGCAGCCGGGCCTCCAGCACCGCGCGGCGCGGCCCGGTCACCCGCTCCCGGAAGGCCGCCTCCAGCTCCGGGTTGCGGGACACCTCGGCGACCAGCGCGCCGATGACCTGCCGACCACGCGGCGTGGAGATCGTCTCGCCCATGTCGGAGAGATACGCACGCAGGTCGGACTTCAGGTCGCCGGTGTCGGGGATGGGGTGCGCGTCGAACACCTCTTGGATCGCCGCGGTCACCGCGTCGATTCGCGACGTCCAGTACCGCTGCAACGTCGTGGTCGCCACTCCGGAACGCGCGGCGACACCGTTGTAGGTGATCGACGACATGCCGGCGTCGGCCAACAACCCCAACGTGGCCACCGCCAGGTTGCGGCGCACCGGAGTGTCCAGCCGCTGCGCGGCGCCGTCGATGAGCACGGTGAGCTCGGGCTCGGCGAGGTTCTCCGGGCGCGCGGGCAGCCAAATGAACGCCACCAGCGCACCGGCGAACGCCACCCCCGCCGCCACGATCACGCTGATCGACAACGCGTGCACGAAGGCCCGGTTGGCCGCGTCGGTGAACGCCTCCGCGGTGGCCGCGGGTAGCTTCCCGGCGACGATGGCGGCCGCGCCCACCGATTCCCGGGCGGCATCGGCCGCGGCCGCATTCGCCTTGTCCACCTGCTGGAAGGTCGCGGACGAGGCCAGCCGGTCGCCGTACAGCGCGGTGGTCACCGACCCCATCACCGCGACGCCGAGAGCGCCGCCGACCTCGCGGGTGGTGTCGTTCATCGCCGACCCGACCCCGGCCTTCTCCGGGGGCAGCGAGCCCATGATCGAGTCGGTGGCCGGGGCCATTGCGAAGCCCATGCCGACCCCGATGATGCACAGCACCGCGGCGATGAACCCGTAGCCGCTGTCCGCGTGGATCCGGCCGAACAGCAGCAGCGCGACGCTGACCAGCACCAATCCGCCCGACACCACCGCCTTGGTGCCGAACCGGGCGACGAGCTTGGCGCTGGTCGGTGCGGCGAGCATGAGCACCCCGGCCACCGGCAGCAGCGCCACCCCGGACTTCAATGGGCTGTAGCCGAGCACGAACTGCAGGAACTGGCTGACGAAGAACAGCGAGCCGAACATCGCGAAGAACACCAGGGTCACCGCGACCGAGGCGGCGGTGAACCGCGGATTGGCGAAGAAGGAGATCTCCAGGATGGGCGCCGGGACGCGCCGCTCCCACACCACGAAGGCGGTCAGCAGCAGCACCGCGGCGAGGAACGAGGCCACGATCAGCGGGGCGCCCCAGCCGTCGCTCGGGCCCTGGATGATCCCGTAGAGCAGGGCGACCAAGCCCGTGGTCCACAACACGGTGCCCACCACATCCAGCGGCGGCGACTCCTGCTCGGTCGAGTTGGGCACCACGGCGATCGTGGCGAGCACGGTCACCGCCACCACCGGGACGTTGACCAGAAACACCGAACCCCACCAGAAGTGCTGCAGCAGGAAGCCGCCCGCCAACGGCCCGATGGCCACGCCCAGCCCGGACACCCCGGCCCAGATGGCGATGGCCCTGGCCCGCTCCGCAGCGTCAGTGAAGACGTTGGTGAGAATCGACAACGTGGCGGGCATGATGAACGCCGCGCCGAAGCCCTGGACCGCGCGCATGAGAATGAGCGCGTCCGGGCTGTGCACCTGCGCGCAGGCGAATGATCCGACGCCGAAGACCACCAGCCCGGCGATCAGGCACGGCTTGCGGCCCAGCCGGTCCCCGGTGTTGCCCGCGATGAGCAGGAACCCGGCGAACACCATCGTGTAGCCGTCCTCGATCCATTGCAGCTGGGTCGAGGTAGTGCCCAGCTCGCGTACGAACGAGGGCAGCGCGACGTTGACGATCGTCCCGTCGATGCCCGTGATCAGCAGCGCCAGGCACATCACGGCGAGCACGGCCCAGCGGCGGTTGGACGCGGTCGCGGTCGCCGTGCTCACGGCGGCCATCCTTACCCACCGCGATAGCCTCAGCGCCCATGGGAGCCGGGAACGCCGCCAAGGACAAGGCCAGCAAGCTGGCCGCAGGCCTGCACGCCACCGTCATCCGCCGCTCCGGCGGCAAGATCGGGCAGAAGTTCCGGGGCGCCCCGGTGTTGCTGCTGACCACCACCGGTCGCAAATCCGGCCAGTCACGCACGTCGCCGCTGCTCTACCTGCGCGACGGCGACGACATCGCCGTGGTCGCCAGTTACGGCGGCGACGACCGCTTCCCGGCCTGGTACCACAACCTGGTCGCCAACCCCGAGGTGAGCGCCGAGGTGGACGGCAAGAAGGTGCAGCTGCGGGCTTCGGTTGCCGACGCAGCGACCCGAGCGCGGCTCTGGCCGGAACTGCTGACGATGTATAAGACCTACGAGAGCTACCAGAAGAAGACTGACCGGGAGATCCCCGTCGTGCTGCTCAGCCCGCGCTGACCTCGACGCGCACCAGCAGATCGCCGAATCCATCCGGCGCCGGGGCGTTGCTGCGCGGCAGCCGGAACAGCCGACCGGTGCTGGTGCCCGGCGGAATACGCAGGCGCACGTTCTGACCGGGCGCCGGCACCGAGATCATCGCCCCGTGCTCGGCCTCTTCGGGGCGGATGGACACGACGAGGACCAGTTCGCCCGCGGCGCGTTCGAAGCGCGCGGACAGCGGCTTCTGTAGCGACTCGGGCCCGCCCGGCCAGGCCGGACGACTCCAGCGGTCGCGCTCCAACCAGTTGACGACGCTCATCGCATCCCTCCCGGTAAAGGCAGATCCTGCGGGTTACCCGTGAGGAAGGGAACCTCTTTCTGACGGTCAAAACCTGCTGACCGCTTCCTACCCCGTACGACGATCGGCCAATCGATTTCATTCCCGTCCCGGGGACGCCAGGTGAAGAGCGAACCGCCGGTGGACGAAGCGCAGCCGGCCGGACGGTGCTCGTCACCCACGTATGAGTCTTTTCATCGTCGCCTGCGAGTAAATCGACGCGGCTGCGGCCGACTCGTAAGCACTTTCGGTGCTGAGCAAAATACGCTTCGTATACGCCGCGCCGTCCACCTTCCCAGCACCATCCAGCTCAGCAGTAGTGCGCGCTTTAGCCGCGGGCAATTTTGGTAATCGGGACAAGATCTCCTTGACCCGCCGGAGCAGGCTGGTCCGGCAAAAGGCCAGGTCAGTGCCGAATTCGGCAGCGACGAGCGATCTTGGACGCAGCGGGCGTCTGCCCGGTTCCAGGGTGTTTCTCGCCCCGCGCCAACCGTCACGGAATGCGCGATCCGGACAATGGCCAGCAACTTGATTTTCGGCTGACATCCGTCATTCCCCGACGCCAACATTTGTCACGTCGCCCCGACATTCGATCGGGCCGCGAGGGGAAATGCCCTCGGCGCAGGTGGGGAGACCTGCCGCCGAATAGGCCCCGCCTGCCGGGCTCTCGCATCACACCATCCACCTCTGGGGGAGTACTACCCATGCGCATCACCAAGAAGAAGATCGCCGGCGTCGTCGCCGCCACCACCGTCGTCGCCCTCGGCTCCACCGCGGCCTTCGCGTACTGGACCGGCAGCGGCTCGGCCGATGGCTCCACCACCCTCGCCGCCGGCTTCGCGGACCTGCACGCCGCCCTGACCATCGCCGACAGCGGCACGCTGATGCCGGGCGGTTCCGTCCAGGTCACCTCGGCCTCGATCAGCAACCCCAACGCGTCCACCATCTACATCACCGGCTTCGACGCGCCCACCTTCACCTTCGACGCGGCACACACCGGCTGCTCGGCAAGCTGGTTCACGCTGACGAACCTGCCGGCGAGCATCGCCACCCCGATCCCCGCCGCCAACGGCACCACCGTGATCAACACCGTCCCGCTGAACATCCAGCTGACCATGAGCAACCTCGTGGGCACGGACCAGGGCGACTGCAAGAACGCGACCATCACCGTCACCTCTGCGCTGCACACCCAGACGACGGCGTAGTTCCACTTCCGGACCGGTGGGGCGGCGCCAGGCCCCGCCCCACCGGCCCGCATCTGACAGCACGTCACTTTCGACAGGGGGATCCGATGACTGGGTCGCACACCCGGCTGCTCGGCGGTAGCGGTCGCCATCGTGCGCCCCGCCCTCGCCGCATGGCCCGCGGGGCCGTGGTGGTGGGAGCGGGCCTGGTCGCCGTGGCCACCGCCGCGCCCGCCTTTGCGTTCTACGCGGGCGGCGGCACGGCGACGGGTAGCACCACGCTCGCGAACCCCCTGGCGTTCGCGGCGAGCGGCACCGCGACGGGGCTGTACCCCGGCGGCGCGGCCGACGTCGCGCTGACCATCGACAACACCGGCGGTCCCGCGCTGACGCTGCAGAGCGTATCCCTGGACACCACGCGCACCATCGTCATCAGCAACGCGCCCGGCTGCACGATGCCCGCGGTCTCGATCAGCTTCGCCGGATCGATCGCCATCCCGGCCAACGCGTCCACCACGGTCACGCTTCACAACGCCGCCACCATGGGCACCACATCTCAGAACGCCTGCCAGGGCGGCACATTCAAAATCCCGGCTACCGTGACGGCGGTGCAGTGATGGAGCGTCACAGCGCACGCCGATCGGCGTTGCTCACCGCCGGCGTGACCGGCCTGATTCTTATCGGCACCGGCGTGCCCGCCTGGGCGTTCTGGTCGCAGCCGCCCTCCGACGCCGTCGTTCGCACGACGGCCACCGCGATGGGCACGCCCCGCGGCGGGGTATCCGCCGTCGTGACTCTTCGGCTGGTGGGGCTGCCCGTCGCCGGACATCTGCACTTCACCATCACCGACCCGCCCGCCACCGGGCCGACGCCGCTGTCCTATCGCGTCACCCGCCTGAACGGCTCGACCGTCTGCACCATCGTGTCGCCGGCCACCAGCTGCGACGGTCCGACCACATTGATCCCGGACGTGCTCGGGGTCTACCGCGTGGTCGCCGTGCGCTATCAGTGGGAGTCGCGGCACCCCGCCTTCGTATCGGTGCTCAGCTCGATCTTCACCAACGGCCTCTCCGTCGGGCTGACCGCGGACGCCGGGGGTGCCGACGCCGAGGTGGGCGGCCCGATGAGCCTGGCGGTGCCCGGCACGCCGACGCTGATGGCAGCCGACGACACGGGCGTCGAGGACGACTCGGTCAGCAACGCCGCGGCCCCGCGCGTCACCGGCACCGCTGACCCGGACAGCACCGTGCGACTGACCGCCGGGAACACCGAGGTGGGCCGCGGTACGGCTGACGACAAGGGTCACTACAAGATCCCGGTCACCCTGGGCGACGGCGACCACGCGGTCATCGCGTCCACGGTTCAGGACGGGATCAGCAGCCCCGGCTCCGCGTCCTCCGACGTGGTGGTCGACCGCTCCGGGCCCGACCTGAAGGTCAAGGCCGTCGGCAGCGGGGACGACGCGAAGGTGACCGGCACCGTCGGACGCGACGCGGGCGACCAGCCCACGGTGACGATCCAGGCGGACAACGGTGCCGTCGTCGACGCGACGCCGACCGTGGACGCCGACGGATCGTTCGCGACCGCGATCAAGCTGAAGTCGGGGACGACCAAGGTTCGGGTCACCCAGCAGGACGAAGCCGGCAACCAGACCGTCCGCACGGTGTCCTTCGACGGTCCCGACCCGGCGCCGGCCAAGAACGATCCCCCGCCTCCCGCCACCGACGCGTCTGCGCCCAAGAAGGACGACGTCACGAAGGACTCGACGGGCTCGACCAACTCCGGTCAGGACGTGCCCGCCGCGACGTCCACAGGCGGCAAGGCCGAGGACGACCCCGCCCCGGCGCAGCCCGCCGATACCAGCTCCACCGGGAAGGACGCCGACTGATGGCCACCACCGCCTCCTGGCTCGTTGCGGCCACGGCCGGCGCCGCCCTGGTGCTGACCGCCGCGGGCACCGCGAGCGCCGCCACCCAGCTCCACTTCGGCATCGCCGGCGCGCCCACCGGCACGCTGTACCCGGGCGCCACCGGCGTCATCGACCTGCTGCTGACCAACCCGAACGACGTCTCGTTGCGGCTGCAGGATCTGACGGTGACGCTGAGCTCGATCATCCCCGCCGTCGGAGCCGTGGGGCCCTGCACCGCGGCCGACTTCGTGATCGACCAATTGCCGAGCAACGCCGGCCTGATCCTTCCGCCGCACTCGAACCAGACGCTGACGGCGCTGGGCGTCACCAACGCCGACCTACCGCGGCTGACCATGCTCGATTCGGCCCAGAACCAGGACGGCTGCAAGTCCGCCGTGGTCAACCTGCATTACGTCGGCGACGCTCTCGTCGGTAGCGGCGGGGGTGACGGGTCCGACCACGCCCACGACGGCGATGGTCACGACCACGATGGCAACCACGACCACGACCACGCGGACGGCGATGGCGATTCCGGCCCGACGCACACCGGCACCCTGCCGAGCACCGGCGGGTCCCACGTGCAGGACATGACCGCCGCCGCCTCGGCGCTGATCCTGTTCGGCACGGCCACCGTGGCGGTCGTCCGCCGGCGTCGGCACAGCAGCTGAGTCAGGCGCCGACGCCGAGATACTCCAGTTGGGCCGCCACCGACCATTCGGCGTACGGCCACAACACCGGATCGACGTCGGCGTAAACGCGTTCGACCACCTGCCGGGACGTTCGGTCGCCCGCCGCAACCGCGGCGCGCACCTGATCCAGCCGCTCCTGACGGTGCTTCAGGTAGAACGCAATTGCTTCGCCGGCGTGCGGCAGCACGGCCCCGTGACCGGGGTAGACGACGGACACCGGCTCCGGGGTCATCGCGTGCAGCCGCTCCAGCGATGCCAGGTAGTCGGCGAGCTTCCCGTCCGGGTGCGCGACCACCGTGGTGCCCCGGCCGAGCACGGTGTCCCCGGTGAGGATCGCCCGGTCCGCGGGCAACAGCAGGGTCACCGAATCCGAGGTGTGCCCCGGCGTGGCCAGCACCTGCAGATCCAGGCCGTCGACAGCAATGCGCTCGCCCTCGACCAGTCCGCCGCCGCCGCGTTCCCGGAACTCCGGCTCCACCGCGCGCACCGGGGCCTGCGCCAACTCGGCGAACCGCGCCGCGCCCTCGGTGTGATCGGGGTGCCGATGCGTCACAATCACCAGGCCCACCGAACGGTCGCCCTCCGTGGCCCGCGCCAGCACCGCGGCCAGGTGCCCCTCGTCCAACGGCCCCGGGTCGATCACCACCGACTGTCGCCCGCCCGGATCGGCCAGCACCCAGGTATTGGTGCCGTCCAGCGTCATCGGGCTCGGGTTGGGCGCGAGCACGCAGTGCGCGCGCTCGCTGACCGCGCCGCCGGTCCACCCGCTCACGACAGCTCGACCTTGAGCGGCGGGTCCTCGGCGTCCAGCAGGACGTGCGCCTCCTCGCCGCGTAACTCAACCGCGGGCATGATCTGGCGAATCCTTCGATCCGCCGCCCCGGCCAACGTGGCCGCCACGGTGGAGAATTCGGCGAGCTCGGCCAGGGTGATCAGCGTCGGCGGCATGATCCGCAGCCGGCCGGCCTTCCACCGGTCCACCGCGACGCCGGGTGCGATCCACTCCACCCGGTCGGCCTCCTCGCCGAACTCGCGGGTGCGCTGGCCCTCGGGCAGGGCGGCGACGAAGAACCTGGTGTCGAACCGGGTCGGCTCGACCTCCGGGGTGATCCAGTGCGCCCACGGCCGCAGCAGGTCCGCGCGCACGAACAGGCCACGTCGGTCGAGGAAGTCGCCGAAGCTCAGCGTCCGGTCGATCAACGCGCGCCGGTCGATCTCCCAGTCCTCACCGGAGGTGTCGGCGACCACGCCGTGTTCGTCCGGTCCGGCCAGCAGCACGCCGGATTCCTCGAACGTCTCCCGCACCGCGGCGCAGACCAGCGACCGGGCCAATTCCTCGGAGACGGAGAACGCCGCGGCCCATTCCGCCGGCGGCGGCCCCACCCACCCGATGGACACCGCCGCGTCGCGCGGGTCCACCGAGCCGCCGGGGAACACGTACATGCCGGCACCGAAGTTCATCGTGCGCTGCCGTCGCAGCGTGTAGACCTGGGTGGCGCCGTCCCGTTCGCGCAACAGCATGACCGTGGCCGCGTCCCGCGGGGGCACCGGCGTCAGCTGCCCGGCCTGCAGTTGGCGGACCTTCTCGACCAGGCCCTCGGGCAGCCGCCGGCTGGTGATGAACCCAGCCAGCAACTCCGGGACGATGCTCATCGCTGCGCCATCCGTCCGTGGCGTCGGTGCCTCACGCGGTGACCTCGACCACGAGCTCGACCTCCACCGGGGCCCCCAGCGGCAACGCGGCCACCCCAATGGCCACCCGGGAGTGCTTACCCGCCTCGCCCAGGACGTGGCCGAGGAACTCGCTGGCCCCGTTGACCACCTGCGGCTGCTGGATGAACGACGGCTCGCAGGCCACGTAGCCCACGACCTTCACCACCCGCACGATCTTCTCCAGACCACCGGCCGCCGCGGCCGCCGCGGCGAGGCCGTTCAACGCGCAGCGCTGCGCCAGGCCCTTGGCCTGCTCCACAGTGACGTCCGCGCCGACCTTGCCCGCCATCTGCAGTTGCCCGTCCACCATCGGCAGCTGACCGGAGACGAACACCAGGTTCCCAGAGCGGACCGCGGGCACGTAGGCGGCCAGCGGTGTGGCGACCTCCGGCAGGTGCAGCCCCAACTCCGCCAGCCGCTCCTCGCGAGGGCTCACGTGAGCGGTCGTTTGAGGTAGGCCACCAGCTGCTCGGGGTTGTTCGGACCGGGCACGACCTGGACCAGTTCCCAGCCGTCGGCACCCCAGGTATCGAGGATCTGCTTGGTCACGTGCACGAGCAACGGCAAGGTGGCGTACTCCCATTTCTGCATGCCCCGGAGCTTAGGCGGCGTCAGCACCGACCTACCCGGCCGGCTACGCTCACGCACATGGCCGTCGCCTTCCGCAACCGCTGGGCGGCCGTTGAGTTGCACATCGTCACCGGCAAGGGCGGCACCGGAAAAACCACCGTGGCCGCGGCGCTTGCGCTGGCCCTGGCCGCCGACGGTCGGCGCACGCTGCTGGTTGAGGTGGAGGGCCGCGGCGGCATCGCGCAGCTGTTCGACACCCCGCCGTTGCCCTACGCGGAACGGCGCATCGCGGTCGCACCCGGCGGCGGTGAGGTGCATGCGCTGCCGATCGACGCCGAGGAGGCGCTGCTCGAGTACCTGGAGATGTTCTACCACCTGGGTCGCGCGGGCCGGGGCCTGCAGCGACTGGGCTTCGTGGACTTCGTGACCACCATCGCGCCGGGGTTACGCGACGTGTTGCTGACCGGCAAGGCCTACGAGGCGGTCGGGCCACGCCGCGGCGGGCGGCCCAGCTACGACGCGGTGATCATGGACGCCCCGCCCACCGGACGCATCGCGCAGTTCCTCAACATCAACACCGAGGTGGCCGGGCTGGCCAAGGGCGGTCCCATCCACAAGCAGGCCGAGTCGATCATGCGGCTGCTGCGCTCCAAGCGGACCGCGGTGCACTTCGTCACCGTGCTGGAGGAGATGCCGGTACAGGAGACGTTGGACGGCCTGCGTGACGTGGCCGACGTCGGACTGCCGACCGGCGCGGTCATCGTCAACATGGCGCGTCGGGCGATGCTCTCCGACGAGGACCTGGCCGCCGCGGAAAAGGGTGCCCTGGACCGCGGGGCGATCTCCGCCGCGCTGGCCCGGGTAGGGGTGCCGGCCGACGAGGAGATCGTCGAGGGCCTGTTGGGGGAGGCCCGCGAGCACGCGGTGCGGGTCGGGCTGGAGCGCGCCGAGCGGCGCGACCTGGACGCCGCCGGGCGCCCCGTCTACGTGCTGCCGGCACTCGCCGACGGCATCGACCTCGGCGGGTTGTACCGACTCGCCGACGAGCTGCGCGACCAGGGGCGCGGGGCATGACCGTCACCCGGCCACCCGAGCCGATCGGCGTCGACGCCATGCTCGACGACCGCGACGTGCGCATCGTGGTGTGTTGCGGATCCGGTGGCGTCGGCAAGACCACCACCGCGGCGGCGCTCGCGGTGCGCGCGGCCGAGCGCGGCCGGCAGGTCGTCGTACTCACCATCGACCCAGCCCGCCGGCTCGCGCAGTCCATGGGCCTGACCGAGTTGGACAACACCCCGCGGCCGGTGGCCGGTCTGGACACCTCGGCGGGCGGTTCGCTCGAGGCGATGATGCTGGACATGAAGCGCACGTTCGACGAGATCGTGCAGACCCATTCCGAACCCGGCCGGGCCGAGGCGATCCTGGCCAACCCGTTCTACCAATCGCTGTCCTCGTCCATGGCCGGCACCCAGGAGTACATGGCGATGGAGAAGCTCGGCCAGTTGCGCCGGGCGGGCACCTGGGACCTGATCGTGGTGGACACCCCGCCGAGTCGTTCCGCGCTGGACTTCCTGGATGCGCCGAAGCGGCTGGGGTCGTTCCTCGACGGCCGGGTCATCAAGATCCTGGCCGCCCCGGCCAAGGCCGGTGGCCGCGCCTACCTGAAGATCGTCTCCGTCGGGTTCAACATGATGGCAGGCGTGGTCACCAAGGTGCTGGGTGCGCAACTGCTCAAGGACGTCGCCGCGTTCGTCGCCGCGCTGGAGACGATGTTCGGCGGGTTCCGGGAACGGGCCGACGCGACGTTCCGACTGCTGAAGAACCCGGAGACGCGGTTTCTGGTGGTGGCCGCCCCGGAGCCGGACGCGCTGCGCGAGGCGTCCTACTTCGTGAAGCGACTGTCCGAGGAGCGCATGCCGCTGGCGGGCCTGGTGCTCAACCGGGTGCACTCCTCCGGTGCCGCCGCGCTGTCGCCCGGCCGGGCGCTGGCCGCGGCCGAGGACCTGGACGCCGCCGGCGACACCCCCGACCTCGCCTTGACCGCCGCCCTGCTCCGGCTGCACGCCGAACGCATGGCCACCATCGCCCGCGAGGAGAGCCTCACCGAGCGGTTCTGCGCCGCGCATCCCACCATCCCCATCGGTGAGGTCGCCGCCCAGCCCGCTGACGTCCACGACCTCGACGGCCTACGCATCGTCGGCGCGGAGCTGGCAAAACGTCGCTGACGTCATCCGCCTCGACCACCATCCGCGCCGGTTTCGTGGCGCAGGCGGATGACATCAGCGTTGGCCACAAAAAATTCGCCCCCCGCACCTGGCTTGGTGCGGGGGGCGAGAAGTATCACTTGATCAGCCGGCCTCGGGCAGCGCTTTCGGCGAGAGGTGCTCGTCGCGGGCCGTCTCCAGCAGACCCCGCCAGGAGGTCACGTTCGGCCGGCGGCGCAGCAGCGCCCGTCGTTCACGCTCGGTCATACCGCCCCAGACACCGAACTCGACCCGGTGGTCGAGGGCGTCCGCGAGGCACTCGGTACGCACGGGGCACCCCATGCACACCGCCTTCGCGCGGTTCTGCGCCGCGCCCTGGACGAACAGCTCGTCCGGTGCGGACTTACGGCAACGCGCCCGCGAAGCCCATTCGGTGTCCCACATCTACCTGCGTCCTTCCCCCTGGCGAGCCGGCCCGGCGGGCCCGAACCGTTGTGTGCCGAACGTGACCGTACGTAGTGACGGCCCCGTTCCAACAGAACCCAAACGGATCAATGCCGAGTAGTCCGAAGGGGTCAGTTGTCACAGGTTGTTCGTGCCGGGTTGGACGCACCCCGGTCACAGCCGGTTCCCCTGAGCAGACCCACCACTGCGGACTGTTTGGCACCCCCCGGATCGCTTGGTAGAACAAAGATGAGGGATGCCCGGGCAGTGCGGAATCTCCCTTGCGCCATGTGAGGGAGGCCCCTGACCTGGGCGTTTCGGTTATAAACGGGCACTCACGACATGTTGAACGGACCATGGCCTGGCAAGCGCCTGGACATTTCTGACACCCGGGGGAATGCGCATGGTCACCGTTGCGTGAAGGCCCTCGCGCAGCGGCCGACGAGTCGTACTCTTTATGTTCATGAGGACTCCGTGGGGGCGGCGTCCGGATGGTGGGCGGGACAATCCCGACAATCCGGACGAGGGTGCGCTCCAGTCACAGACCGTGAACCGCGAGGCCGACGAGGAATCGTCGACGAAGCCCCGGCGGCGGTTGCTGCGCGTACTCCTGGCCCGGGTGTCCCGGCCCCGGCCGGGTGGCGCACCGAGAGTAGTCACGCCGGCACTGGGCACCTACGGGCCGGCCAAGCCCACCAAGCGCACCTACGCGACCGGGTTCATGGGTGTCTGCGCGCTGTCCGGGGCCCTGGTGGCCGGCATCGCGCTGCCCGTGGTCGGCACCGGCGCGGTGACCGCGAAGCACCTCGCCCAGGACTTCCAGGCGCTGCCCTCCGACCTGGAAACCCGTCCCCCGGCGCAGGCCTCGGTGGTGCTCGCCTCGGACGGCACCCGGATCGCCACGTTCTACGACGAGAACCGGGTCAACGTCCCGCTGGACCACATCGCGCCGATCATGAAGCAGGCCATCCTGGCCATCGAGGACTACCGCTTCTACGAGCACGGCGGCATCGACATCAAGGGCACGATGCGTGCCTTCGTGAACAACCAGGGTGGCGACAACAGCACCCAGGGTGGTTCGACGCTGACCCAGCAGTACGTGAAGAACCTGCTGATCCAGCTGTCCGACGGTGACCCGGACAAGATCGCCGCGGCCCGCGCGCACACGGTCAAGCGCAAGGTTCAGGAGCTCAAGTACGCCCTGGAGATCGAGAAGAAGATGTCCAAGGACCAGATCCTGGACAACTACCTGAACATCTCCTACTTCGGCTCCAGCTCCTACGGCATCGAGGCCGCGTCCCGACACTACTTCTCGAAGAGCTCGAACAACCTGACGCTGACCGAGGCCGCGCTACTGGGCGGCATCGTGCGGAGCCCGTCGGCCTACGACCCGATTCAGCACCCGGACGCCGCCAAGGACCGCCGCGACGTGGTGCTGAACCGGATGCGCCAGCTGAACTACATCACCGAGGACCAGCTCAACAAGGCCAAGGCGGAGGACCTCGGGCTGCGGCCGTCGGCGAACTCCAACGGCTGCACGAACTCCCCGGTGCCGTTCTTCTGCGACTACATCACCCACGTCATCCTCAACGACCCGGTGTTCGGCCAGAGCGAGCAGGACCGGGCCGACCTGCTGTCCCGCGGCGGGCTGACCATCCGCACCACGCTGGACATGAAGGCGCAGCGCGCGGCCGACCAGGCCATCCAGGACAAGACCGACCCGACCGACAAGGTCGCGGCGGCGCTGGCCTCGGTGGAGCCGGGCACCGGCAAGATCCGGGCGATGGCGGTCAGCCGGGAGTACGGCGGCGGCAAGGGCCAGACGGTGATCAACTACGCCACCGACTACAACTACGGCGGGTCCCGCGGCTTCCAGGACGGCTC
>DASXPS010000013.1 GCA_036493475.1 Sporichthyaceae bacterium
CGCCGGGGTGTTGCCCAGGTAGTCCGCGACCTCGCGCACGGTGCGGGCCACCGCGCGCTTACGGGCGGCGGCGCTGTCCGGCACATGGGTGGACACCGCCAGCCCCACCGCCGCCAGCACGGTGGCATGCCAGGTCCGGAAGTCCTTGGCGGTATAGAGACCACCGGAGACCTCCTGCAGGTAGCTGTTCACGTCGGCGGCACGGACGTCGCGCCATTGGCTGCCCTCGCGGAAGGCGAGTAATTCCGGCCCGGTTTCCTTACGCCGCCGCAATCCTTTGACCAAACTGCACAGCGCTTCCTCAGCCACCGCCTGCTCGCACAGGATCGATCCCTTGGCCGGGTATTCGAACTGCACCTCCCCGCGGTGACACCGCACGTGCTTGCGCAGCACGGTGGCCACCCCGAAGGTTTGGTGCTCGCTCTGGTAGGTCTCGTTGCCGACCCGGAAGAACCCGAGGTCGATCAACCGGACCGCACCGGCCAGCACTCGTTCCCGGGGGAAGCCACGCAGACTCAGATGGTCGGCCGCCGTGGCGCGCAGCGTGGGAAGGCAGGCGGCGAACTCCAGGATGCGCTGATGCTTGGCCTTGTCCCGGCGCCGCCGCCACTCGTCGTGGTAGCGGTACTGCCGGCGGCCCGCGGCGTCCACGCCGGTGGCCTGTAGATGCCCGCGCGGATGCGGGCAGATCCACACGTCCTGCCATGCCGGCGGCAACACCAACGCGCGGATGCGGTCCAACGTCTCGGTGTCCCGAACCGGATTGTCCGCGGCGTCGAGGTAGCGGAATCCGCGTCCACAGCGCACTCGGCTGATGCCGGGTTCGTCGGCGGAACTGCGGGTCAGACGCATGCACGACGGTTACCCCGCCGCCGCGCCCGGCACGCGTTTGTGCGCAGGTCGCTCGGATAGCCCACGGGTAAGGACGAAAGACCCAACCAACGGGAGGACTGCGATGACCACGGCGCGCGACATCATGAGCAACGACGCCACGTGCGTGCGCAGTAATGAGAGCGTCGCGGTTGCTGCCCAGCGCATGGCAGAACTCGGCGTGGGCGCCCTGCCGATCTGCGGTGAGGACGATCGGCTCAAGGGCATGATCACCGACCGGGACATCGCCATCAAGGTGGTCGCTGCGGGTAAGGACCCGAAGAGCTGCAACGCCGGCGAGTTCGCCCAGGGCGAGGCCGTGACCATCGGCGCGGACGACGACATCAACGAGTTGCTGGCCACCATGTCGCAGCACAAGGTGCGTCGGCTGCCGGTGATCGACGGCCACAAGCTGATCGGCATCGTGGCCCAGGCCGACGTCGCCCGCGCGCTGCCGGACCCACAGGTCGGCGACCTGGTCGAGGCGCTGTCGGTCTGACATGCGTAGTTCGGACGGGACCGAGCTGATCGAGGTCAGCGCGCACGCGTCGGTGAAGCCCGAGGCGGTGATGGAGGTGCTTACCGACGGCTGGCTGTTCGGGCTGTGGGTGGTGGGTGCCTCGCATATCCGCAGCGTGGACGCGGACTGGCCGCAGCCGGGCAGCAAGATCCATCACGCTGTGGGCGCGTGGCCGGCGCTGGTGAAGGATCACAGTGAGGCGAAGGTCTACGAGTCCGACGGCGTGTTGGAAATGACGGCCCGCGGCTGGCCGCTGGGCGAGGCACTGGTGCGTATCGAGGTGCACGAGAAGGACGGCAGTAGTCACATCGCGCTCGGCGAGCGGATCGTCTCCGGGCCCGGCCGGTTCGTGCGCCCGGTGGAGCGTCTGTTGGTGGCGCCGCGCAACAAGGAATCGCTCAGTCGACTGGTGGCGCTGGCCGAGGGCCGCGCCTGATCGACGCTTTCAGGGCAGTAGGGCCCGGTGGATCGCCTGCATTCCGCGGCGGTACGCCGGGCCCGCCCAACTGTTCGCGGCCAATGCGGCGCGCGCGGCGTTGGCGCCGCAGGCCCCGTGCACGCCGCCGCTGGGGTGGGCGGAGGACGAGGCCAGGAACAGTCGCTCGAACGGGGTGTCGGCCCGACCGAGGCCGGGGATGGGGCGTAGCACCAACTGCTGGTGCACCGCCGCGGTGCCCCCGTTCATGGTGCCGCCGATCAGGCTCGGGTTCAGCGTCTGCAGGTCGCGCGGCACCAGCACGTGCCGGGCCAATACCTCGTTGCGGAAGCCCGGGGCGGCGTCCTCCACGGCGTTCTCGATGGTCTCCAGCATGTGCTCGATCGTGTGCTCGTCCTCGCCGTAGCCGTTGGGCAGGTGCGAGTAGGCCCACGCGGTCTCCGTGCCCGCCGGGGATCGGGTCGGATCGCACAATGTCATCTGACCCATCACCAGGTAGGGCTGCTCGGGCAGCAGACCGGCCCGCAGGGCGGCCGCCGTGTCCCGCAGCGCGCGCACGGTGCCGCCGATGTGCACGGTCCCCGCGCCGGCCAATTCCTTGGCCCGCCAGGGAATCGGGCACCGCAATGCCCAGTCCACCTTCATCAGCGGTAGGTCCGGTTCGAACCGCGCCATCGCCCGGGCGAGTCCGACCGGCCGGCGGTCGGGCGCGATCAACTGCTCATACAGTGCGGGTGCCGGGACGTCGGCCAGCACTGCGCGTCGCGCCCGGATGCCCGTGCCGTCGGTCAGGCGGACGCCGTGGGCCATACCCCCGCGGTCGACCACCACGCGGCTCACCGGGGAGCGCAGCCTCAGTTCGCCGCCCGCGGCACCCAACCGAGCGCACAACGCCCCGGCCAGTTGCCCGGCGCCGCCAACGGAAACCGGGAAACCGTGCTGCTGCCCCAGCATGCAGAGCAGCCAGCCGAACACCGAGCTGCCGATGTCCGCCGGTCCCAGGTCGGTGTGCATCGCCGAGCCCACCAGCAGCGCGGGTCCGCCATCCCCGGTGAAGTCCTCACCGGTCCACCGATCCAGCGGGGTCAGCGCGCGGCGGATCAACCCTGCCGTGCCCGAGGCGCCCAGCCGACGTAGCGTCGCCAGCCCGTCACGTACCGGCGGGAACGGATGCAGCAACGCGGCGACGACCTCGTCCCCGATGCGATCCCATTCCTCGCACAATTGCAGCCAAGCGGCCGCATCCGCGGCCGAGCCGGCGGCCGCGACCGACTGCGCGGTCTCGTGCCGGTCGCGACTGAGCACCACGGCCCGCTCCGCGTCCAGCACATGGCCCAGCACCGCCGGGGCGTGACCCCAGCGCAAGCCGTAGTCCTCCAAGTGCAGCGCGGACAACACCGGAGAGGCAGCGGCAAACGGATAGAAGGCACTGAACACGTCGTGCACCCAGCCCGGACGGGTGAGTTCAGCGCTGCGGACGGCACCGCCCGCGGTATCGGTGGCCTCCAGCACCAGCACCGACCAGCCGGCATCGGCCAGCAGTGTCCCGGCCACCAGCCCGTTGTGCCCGGCGCCGATGACGATCGCGTCGACGGTCTCGATGCTGGGCCTCCTCCACCCGGGCCTTTGTGCGTTCGATTACCCGAAACTCTCCGTTTCCACCGGCACGCCCCGGGAAGTCGCCCGATATGAAGTTCGGCTACACGTTGATGTGCGAGCAAGCGGGCCCGGCACAGCTGGTCCGGGATGCGGTCGCCGCCGAGCAGGCGGGCTACGACTTCGCGGTGATCAGTGATCACTACTTCCCCTGGTTGGAGGAGCAGGGGCACGCGCCGTTCGCCTGGTCGGTGCTGGGCGCTGTCGCACAGGCCACCGACCGGCTGCCGCTGATGACGTTCGTGACCTGCCCAACCCGTCGCTATCACCCGGCGCTGGTCGCGCAGATGTCCGCGACGATGGCGCTGCTCGCGCCCGGCCGGTTCGCGCTCGGTCTGGGCGCCGGGGAGAACCTCAACGAGCACGTGGTCGGCGGGGAGTGGCCCGCCGTGGACGAGCGCCACGACATGCTCGAGGAGGCCGCGGGCATCATTCGGGCGTTGTGGACCGGGGATGAGATCACCTGGCGCGGGATGCATTTCGATGTGGTGAAGGCGCGGGTGTTCGACGTGCCGAAGACGCCGCCGCCGTTGGGCATCGCGGTGTCCGGGCCGTCCTCGTGTCGGATCGCCGGGGAGCATGCGGACGTGATGATCGCGGTGGAGCCGAACGAGGCGTTGTGCGACGCGTATGACGCGGCGGGTGGCGCGGGCAAGCCGCGCTACGGGCAGCAGCCGATGTCCTATGACGTCGATCGGCAGGCGGCGATCACCCGCGCGCACGAGCAGTTTCGGTGGTTCGGTGCGGGATGGTCGGTGAACGCGGAGCTGCCGGGGCCGGCGGCGTTCGATGCGGCCTCGCAGTTCGTGCGGCCGGAGGATGTGGCGGCGGCGATGCCGTGCGGGGACGACGTGGAGGCCGTGATCAAGTCGGTGCAGCCGTGGGCGAATGCGGGGTTCACGCGGCTGGCGCTGCTGCAGATCGGCGAGCGCGCGCAGGACGGGTACCTGGAGTGGTCGGCGCGGGAGTTGCTGCCGGCCCTGCGCGCCGCTTTCCCTGAGTGAGGTCGTCGTCCGCGCGGCCGGGCCGCCAAGATCGCGGGGCCCTCTCTCATACGCAGGGCGTCATTTTGCGGGCCCTCCGGGCCACGAAAGTGACGCCTCACGTATGAGAGAACTCGCTGCGCTCATGAATGAGCGGAGCGACGACGCTCGCTACTCGCCGGCGGGCGTACCCTCGTCGCCCGCGCCGGAGTGAGCTCCCTGCGTGGTGAAGAAAGAGATCCGGCCGTCGGCCTCCAGCACCGCGAGCCGTACCTGCGCGAAACGCTCGATGCCCTGCTCGCGGGCCGCGGCCATCATGTCGTCCAACGACACCCGCTCGGCGCGCATCAGGTCCATGCACAGCTCCCCCCGGGTCGCCAGCACGACGGGCACGCCGTGGACCACCGGCCGTATTCGGGGCCAGCGCCAGTCCGCGTAGGACAACCCCACTGTCAGCAGGGCGAACACGCCGATGGCCAGGAACGCAGAGGTCAGCGAGTAGTCCTGCTGGGTGACGCCCTGCTGCACCAGGTCGCCCATGGTCACGTACAGCAACAGTTGAAACGTACTGAGTTCGCCCAGCGTGGAGCGCCCGACGGCGCGGGTGACCAACCAGAGAAACGCGAACACGATCGTCGCGCGGAACACGATCTCCATCTACGGCACCAACCAGGTGTGGAAGTTCACCGTCAGTCGCTTGACCTGGTCGTCCATCAGTGACAGCTCCGCATGCCGCCCCAGCTGGGATGCCGGCTGGATGTAGGCGTCGTAGTCGACGGTGAAGTCATCTCCGGACGGCGGTGGGTCGAAGGTCAGATAAATCAGCCGGCCGTCGGAGGTCTCCTTGTCCGCGTCGGGATGGAAGCCCTGGGTCTCGAAGATGTCGAAGTACCGACGGGAGACAGCCAGCGTGATGTCCTTGTCGCCGAAGCCGCCGTCGTGGTGCACCTGCACCCGGAACTCCACGTCCAACCCGGCCCGGGCGATGTGCGGGTACCACACCTTCAGCCACCAACCGTCGGTGGACGCCGCCTGCGCCGAGCCGGTGTGTACGCCGAGCGCCCCGATGGCGCCCGCGGTGACCACGAGCGCGAGCAGGCCCAGCACGGCCCGCCGTATGTTCCGTGCCCGCCGACGTGGTCGTGGTGGCGAGACGTCGGCGAGCGTGGAACCCGGCGCGGTCTCCGGTGGGGTCGCCATGGCGGGGAACTTCCCGGATGCCACCCGGGAAAACCCGGTGGTCAGGGCACGGCCAGCCGGGCGGCCGTCTCCAGGTGCAACGCATGCACGAACGCCTGAGGCAGGTTCCCGCGCATCTGGTACTGCTCGTCGTCGAACTCCTCGCTGAACAGCCGCGGCGGGCCACCCGAGCCGCGGGTTCGCTCGTACCAAGCGCGCGCCGCCACCGCGTCGCCCTGCTGGTGCAACGCCAACGCCGTCAGGAACCCGCACAGCAGGAACGAGCCCTCCGCCTCGGGCAGCGGACGATCGTCGTGCCGGAAGCGGTAGGCGTAGCCGCGATGGGTGAGCGTGCGCAGGTAGGCGGCCAGCGTCGCGCGGGTCCGCGGGTCGTCGGCGGGCACGGCACCGCGCAGACCGGGTAGCAGCAGCGCGGCGTCCACCGAGGAGTCGTCCGGCGAGCGCATCCAGTGCCCGGTCGGGTGCAGGGCATGCGCGGTGGTGTGCGCCACCAGGTGTTCGCCCGTCGCCCGCTGGTCGCGGGCCCGCACCGGATCGGGCTCCACGCCGGCCACCGCGAACAGCCCGGCCGCGGCGACCAACCGACTGTGCGTCCACGGCCGCTCGCGCAGTTCCCAGATGCCGGCGTCGGATTCCAGGCCCCGCTTCGCGATCGCGTCGGCCGCCAACCGGGCGGCGCGCAGGGAGTCGGCCTCGAGGCGGTCGAGCTTGCCGGCCGCGGCGAACAACTGCAGCGCCTCTCCGAACACGTCGAGCTGGAACTGGTCCGCCACCCGATTACCGATGACGTCGCTGCCGCCGGGGTAGCCCGGCAGGTGCACCTGACGCGGCTGCGGGACCTGCGCGCCGGTGATGGTGTAGGCCGGGGACAGCCGATCGCCGTGCTCGAGGAGCCGGGCGCTGACGAACCGCACCGCGGCGTCCAGCGGCTCGTGCGTGCCCGCCGCCGCCGCGGCGATCCCGGCGTAGCACTGGTCGCGGATCCACACGTAGCGGTAGTCGTAGTTGCGACCCTCCTCGGCGCGTTCGGGCAGCCCAGTGGTGGCGGCGGCGACCATCCCGCCGGTGCTGCTGGTCAACCCGGTGAGCACCGCGTGGCTGCGTCGGGTGTGCCACGGGTCGAGGGTGCGCCCGAGCCGCGGGATCGCGCGCTCCCACGCCTTCTCCGTTGCCGCCCACAGCCGCGCGGGCCGCGGCAGCGCGTCGGGCAGCGGCCCGTCGCTGATCTCCAGCACGAAGTCGCGGCAGCCGCCGGTCTCCAGCGGCACCCGCAGGGAGAGCTCCACGCCGTCATCGACGTCGCGCGGCCTGGCGCCCTCGGCACCGGTCCAGCGCAGCCACAGCTCGCCCAACCGGGCGACCCAGCCACCCTCGATCGCGTAGAGGTCCGTTGCCGGCTCGTGGTCATAGCCACCGCGTGGCACCAGGCACACATTGACCACGGCCGGCTGCTCGCAGCTGAGCCGGCGCAGCAGCACCACTCGGCGGGGGTCGGCGGGGTACGCCAGTGCCTCGCGGCACTCGACGATGCCGCTCTCGGTGACCCAGCGATTGCGCCAGATCATCGACGCGCCCTCGTAGCGGCCGCCCCACACCCAACGCCCGTGCGGGGTGATCGAGTAGTGCCCGCGGCCGCCCAACAGCGAGGAGAACACCGCGGGGCTGTCCCAGTGCGGGGCGCACAGCCAGGCGATCTGCCCGTCCGGCCCGACCATCGCACCGCGTTCCCCGTCGGCGAGCAGGGCGTACTCCCGCAGCACGTGGAGTCGTTCCGGTGAGCTCACCCTGCTGCTCTACCCAGCGTCGGAAAAGTTTGTCGGCGAAATTCCGGGGTCAGACATCCACTAGCGCCGCTGATCCCCGGCGTTCTCTTCTCATGCAAGGGGGTTGGTGGTGGCGACGATCGATCTGCCGATGCCGATGCCGGTGCGGGTGGAACGTCGGCGTGCGGCCGGGACCACGGGCTGGCAGGCCGACCTGCTCGCCGTGGCCGGGGACGTCCGCCTGGACGAGGGGGCGCGGGCGGCGTACGCCACGGACTCCTCCAACTACCGGCAGGTGCCGCTGGCGGTGGTCACCCCGCGCACCGTCGCGGAGGCGGTCGCGGTGATCGAGGTCTGCCATCGGCACCGTGTTCCGTTGCTCTCCCGTGGCGGCGGTACCAGCCTGGCCGGGCAGACCACCAACGCCGCGGTGGTGCTGGACTGGACCAAGCACTGCAACCGGCTGGTGTCCACCGACGCCGATGCCCGCACCTGTGTGGTGGAACCGGGAATCGCGTTGGACGACCTGAACCGAGCGTTGGCCCCGCACCGGCTGATGTTCGGACCGCGTCCGTCCACCCACCGCTCCTGCACGCTCGGCGGGATGATCGGCAACAACTCCTGCGGCGCCACCGCGCAGGCCTACGGCAAGACCGTGGACAACGTGCGCCGGCTCGAGGTGCTCACCGTCGACGGCGCGCGGTTCTGGGCCGGTCCCACCGACGAGGCGGCGTACACGGCTCTGGTCGACCGCGACGACCGGGTCGCCGATATTTACCGCACGCTGCGCGAGTTGGGCGAGGAGAACCGCGACGAGATCCGCGCCCGCTACCCGGACATCCCGCGCCGGGTTTCCGGCTACAACCTCGACTCGCTGCTGCCCGAACGCGGCTTCGACATTGCCCGCGCGCTGGTCGGCTCCGAGGGCACGTTGGTCACCGTGTTGCACGCCGAACTGGACCTGGTGCCGGTGCCCGAGGCCAAGGCTTTGGTGGTGTTGGGCTACCCGGACATCGCCACCGCGGCGGACGCGGTGCCCGCGGTTCTCCGGCACGACCCGTGGCAACTGGAGGGCATGGACGACATCCTGGTCAACCTCGACCGGGAGCTGGGCGTGGCCGAGGACGCCATCCAAGGGCTGCCCACCGGCGGCGGTTGGCTGATGGTGCAGTTCATCGGCGAGGACCAGGACGAGGCCGATCGCAAGGCGCAGTCCCTGCTCGACGCCATGCGCGCACGCGACCCAGCGCCGCACTGCTCGCTGATCGACGACCCGGCCAAGGAAGCGCGCCTGCAGGATGTGCGTGAGGCCGGGTTGGGCTCCACCGCGCACCCACCCCAGCAGCACGAGACGTGGGAGGGCTGGGAGGACTCCGCGGTCCCACCCGAACACCTGGGCGAGTACCTGCGGCAGCTGCGCGCGCTGATGAACAAATTCGGTTATCCCACCGGGGAAACCTCGTTGTACGGCCACTTCGGCCAGGGCTGCGTGCACACCCGCATCCCGTTCGAGTTGCGCACCGCGGACGGCATCGCGCGCTACCGCGCATTCGTCGAGCAGGCGGCCGGGTTGGTGATTGCTCACGGGGGGTCGCTTTCCGGCGAGCACGGGGACGGGCAGTCCCGCGGAGAGCTGCTCATTCGCATGTTCGGTGCGCAGATTGTCTCCGCCTTCGGGCAACTGAAAAAGCTGTTCGACCCGGACAACCTGATGAACCCCGGCAAGGTCGTGCACGCCAACCCGCTGGATTCACACTTGCGCCTGGGCACCGACTTCGCACCCGAGGAACCCAAGACCTTCTTCGCCTTCCCGGACGACGACAACAAGTTCAGCAAGGTCGCCCGCCGTTGTGTGGGCGTCGGCAACTGCCGCAACAGCAGCAGCGACGAGCAGGTGATGTGCCCGTCGTACATGGTCACCCGCGAGGAGGAGCACTCCACCCGCGGTCGCGCCCGACTGCTGTTCGAAATGATCCGCGGCGAGACCATTACCGACGGCTGGCGGTCGACCGAGGTACGCGACGCATTGGACCTTTGCCTTGCCTGTAAGGGATGTAAGTCCGATTGCCCGGTGAACGTGGACATGGCCACCTACAAGGCCGAGTTCCTCGCCCACCACTACGCCGGGCGGGTGCGGCCCGCCGCGCACTACTCCATGGGCTGGCTGCCGGTGTGGGCGCGGATGGCCGCGGTCGCACCGGGTCCACTGAACGCCGCGCTCAAGGTGCCGCCATTGGCCGCGGCCGCAAAGCGCCTGGGCGGCGTCGCACCGCAACGCGAGTTGCCCGCCTTCGCCCCGCAGCGGTTCACCGACTGGTGGCAGTCCCGGCCCAAGACGGGGAACAAGGCCCCGCGCGGGCGGGTGCTGTTGTGGCCGGACACGTTCACCAACTCCTTCTCCCCGGAAGTCGGCCGCTCCGCGGTAAATGTGCTCACAGACGCGGGATTCCAGGTAGTGGTGCCCACCCAACCGCTGTGCTGTGGGCTGACCTGGATCTCCACCGGGCAACTGCGCATCGCCCGTCGGGTGCTGCGCCGCACGGTCGCGGCACTGCGTCCGTACCTGCGCGCCGGGGTCCCGGTGGTCGGCCTGGAACCCTCATGTACTGCGGTGTTCCGCTCCGACGGCACGGACCTGCTGCCCGGCGATGAGGATATGCGCCGGTTGTCGCTGCAGACCCGCACGCTGGCCGAGTTGCTTCTCGAACGCGCGCCGGAGTGGCACCCGCCGCTACGCGGCGGGGAGGCGATCATCCAGACCCACTGCCACCAGCACGCGGTGCTGAGCACGAACGCCGACGACGAACTTCTCGAGCGGGCCGGGGTCTCCGCGGAGCGGCTGGGGTCGGGATGTTGTGGCCTGGCGGGCAACTTCGGCTTCGAGAAGGGGCACTACGAGGTGTCCATGGCCGCCGCCGAACGCGTGCTGCTGCCCCGGCTGCGCAACGCCCCGCCGACCACGACGGTGCTGGCCGACGGCTTCAGTTGCCGCACCCAGATTCAGCAGGGCACGGACGGATCGCGCCGGGCCGTGCACCTGGCCCAACTGTTGGCCGGTGATCTGCCGTGACCGTGTTCGTGGACTGCGTGCAGGCCGCTGCCTACACGGTGTCCACCGACGCACCCGAAGCCGACGGCACGCTGTCCTGGGACTCCACGACGATCGTGATCGTCGAGGTGCGGGCCGCCGGGGTGACCGGCATCGGTTGGACCTACGGCTCTGCGGCGTGCGTGCGCATCGTGGAAGACACCTTGCGTTCGGTGGTGGTCGGCCGCCCCGCGATGGACATCGGTGCGGCCTGGGCCGCGATGGCCGTGCAGCTACGCAACGTCGGCCGACCGGGTGCCGGCGGCATGGCGCTGTCCGCGGTCGATTGCGCGTTGTGGGATCTCAAGGCCCGCCTGCTCGGGCTGCCGCTACACGCGCTGCTCGGGGCCGTGCATTCCGACGTGCAGGTCTACGGCAGTGGCGGATTCACCAACCAGGACTCCGCTCAACTCACCGACCAACTGCAGGGCTGGTTGGACCGCGGCATGAACCGCGTGAAGATCAAAATCGCGGAGTCGTGGGGCGGCGCGGAAGCACGCGACCTGGAACGGGTCACGTTGGTCCGCACGGTGGTCGGGCCGGACGTCGAGGTGTTCGTCGATGCCAACGGCGGTTACACCGTCGCGCAGGCCGTTCGGGTGGCGCGCAAGCTCGAGAAACTCGACGTGCGCTGGTTCGAGGAACCGGTGTCCAGCGAGGACGTCGCGGGTCTGCGCTTCGTCCGCGACCACACCGACATCGAGATCGCGGCCGGCGAGTACGGGCACAGCCTCGCCGATCTGGCCCGCCTGTGCGAGGCCAGTGCCGTGGGTTGTCTGCAGATCGACGTGACCCGCTGTGGTGGCATCACCGAGTTCGTCCGCGCGGCCGCCATGGCCGCCGCACACGGCCTGCAGGTGTCCGGACACTGCGCGCCACACCTGCACGCCGCGGTGCTCGCCGCGACCCCCAACGCCCGGCACCTGGAGTGGTTCCACGACCACGTCCGCATCGAGGACCGGCTGTTCGAGGGCACCCTGCAACCACGTGACGGTGCTCTGGTGCTGCCCGCCGACCGGCCGGGGCACGGGCTGACCAGACGCGGTATCGAGCAGGAACGCCGCGTGGCCTGAGCCCCACGTGACGTGAGCCGAATGTGTGCGCCCCACGACTGGGGGTAACCGGGCCATATCGAGCGGCACAGGCCCATGTTGACGCTGTGGTTGGCCTGATTACGCAAATGTTCCGGCCGCGGGACGAAAAGCGACTTCCGCATCGGGATAACGCTGATGGGCCGGGTGCAAGTCCTGAGTATGCGAACTGCTCAGTACCTGGACCTGACGGCCGACGAACTGGTGTTGTTCCGCGCGCTGCGGGCTACCGACGACGGCCGCGAACGCGAGCGTATCCAGGAGGAACTCGTCCGCCGGCACAACGGCCTGGTGCGCTGGCTCGCTGCCAAATACAACAACCCGGCCGTGGAGTTCTCGGACCTGGTGCAGGTCGGCTACCTGGGGCTGGTGCAGGCGATCAGGCGGTTCGACCCGGATCGGGGCTCGGACTTCATCAGCTTCGCCCGCCCGACCGTGCAGGGCGAGATTCGCCGCTACTTCCGCGACAAGCGTCGCTGGATCCGGCTGCCGCGCAAGCTGCAGGACACCAAGCTGGCGCTGCGTCAGGCCACCGAGGAGCTGACGCACCAACTGGGTCGTGGTCCCACCGTTGCCGAGCTGGCCGCGCACCTGAAGGTGGACGAGGAGCTGGTGCTGGAGGTGATGACCGTCGACGACGCCTACTCCCCGCACTCGCTGGACGCCGCGCTCGGCGAGAACGAATCCGACCCCGGCACCCTGGCGGACACCCTGGGCGCCCTGGACACGCAGATGGACGTGGTCGTCGACCGGATGTCGGTGCGGCCGTTGCTGGCGGCGCTGCCCGAGCGCGACCGGCGCATCCTGCACCTGCGCTTCTTCGAGGACATGACGCAGGGTCAGATTGCCGAAGTCGTGGGGCTTTCCCAGATGCACGTGTCGCGACTGCTGACCCGCATCCTCAATGAATTGCGCCACGGGGTGATGTCCGAGGTGCATTCGGCGTGATGCTCAGGCCGGGGTACGTAAATTCCGCAGTGTGGTGAGGGGCGGGTGCCCATAGGTAGCGCGGTATGCGGCCGCGAAGCGACCGGCGTTGCCGAAGCCCCAGCGCTTGGCGATGGATCCGACCGTCTCCTTGGCATCACCGCTCTGCAACTCGGCGTGCGCACAGGCCAATCGAACGTCGCGCAGGTAGGCCATCGGCGTGGTGTTCAACTGGCGACGAAACGCCAACTGCACCGCGCGCACGGTGACGCAGGCGGCATCCGCGATGTCATCGATGCAGATGTCGGCAGCGGGGGAGGACTCAATGAAGGCGATGGCCCGACGAAGCGTTTCGGAGTATCCGTCCCGCTCGCTGCGAACGATCGCCGGCATGTCGCCGTCCGTTCGCGACCACAACGCGAGCGTGGTCGCGACCAGCAGTCGCTCCAGCGCATCAACCACCACGGCCGCGGGTATCGGTCCGTCGCTCGTCACGGTCTTGCGGATGTGGTGATACGCCCGCGACCAGGCTTGTGCCGCGTCGTCGGAGGGTGCGGTGGCCGGCAGCGGGGGCAGTGTGGCGGCGGCGCCCGCGGTGACCTCGGAGAGCAGCGCCGGACGGATGACCGCCAGGTCCAACTGCGGATCCTCGAGTTTGATGCGCAATCGCTGACCCGGCCCGAGCAGGTACATCTGGCCGGGCCCGAAAACCTGCGCCTGACCATCCGTCAGCACCGTGATCCGTCCTGCCTCCAGGCGGCCGACGTGCCAGGCGCCGAGTGGGTCAACGCTCAGCTCACAGTTGGTGCGGGAACTGATGCGATCCAGCCGGGCATTGTGCAGCGCAACCTGGGTGATGCGCATCCACTGCGGCTCACCCTGGCAACGCAGATGAACCCGGGCGTACTCTCGACCGATCAACGCGGCCAGCGCGGACGGTCCCTCGGCTCGCTGTACGCGCACACGTTCGGGAACGGGAGGTGGGCGGTCGGCTACAAATAGAGCGGCCATGGCGGCACTTCCTGGCATGCGACAAACAGGCAGCCGCGCCTTGACCGGTAAACGTCACGATAACCGTTTTGCGGTTGCCGTGCGATCCCCGGGTAGTTCGACCGAGGGAGGCGAGATGACTCAGGAGACGGACCGGCTACTGGAAGCGATGCGCACCCGGTTGGCGGGCATCGCAAGCTCGCTGGACGACCTCGAACAGCGCCGAGCGGTGGTGATGGGCGCGGCCGCCGCGCAGGGCGATCGGGTATCGGCGTACAGCCGTGTCGACGGGTTGCGCACCCGGCTGGAGGAGGCCGAGGCAGAGCTGGATGGTTTGCGGATCGCCATGGCCAACCGCGGCGTGATCGAACGCGCCAAGGGGATGCTCATGGTGCGGTTGTCGGTGGACGAGGACGCCGCATTCGAGCATCTCCGGGAGGCCTCCATGCGGCTCAACCGGCGGGTGGCCGACGTCGCGGCCGATGTGGTGAGCAGCCGCGCCGGGGCAGACGTGATGTCGTGAGCGACGAGCTCACCAGAAGCACCGTTGGCCGTGCGGCAAGGGTAGGCCAATGAGCGAGGCCGACCGGGTCGTGGTGGTCGGCGCCTCCGCCGGGGGCGTGGAGGTGCTGCGGGAGTTCTTTGGGCACCTGCCCGCCGATCTGTGCGCCTGCGTGTGCGTGGTGCTGCACATCCCGCCCGACGCGCCCAGCGCGCTGGCCCCGATTCTGAGCCGGGTATGTCCGCTGCAGGTACGATCCGCGGCTCCCGAGATGCCGCTGACCGCCGGCACGGTAGTGGTCGCGGTGGCCGACCATCACCTGTTGGTCGGCCCCACCCGGGTGGGCCTGAGTTCGGGCCCGCGGGAGAACGGTTACCGCCCCGCGGTGGATGTGTTGTTCCGCAGCGCGGCACGGTGGTGGGGCCCGCGGACCGTCGCTGTGGTGCTGTCCGGGGCGTTGGACGACGGCGCTGCGGGCGCGCACGCGGTGGCCGCCCGGGGCGGCGTGGTGCTGGTGCAGGACCCAAAGACGGCGATGTATTCGGGGATGCCGTCGGCGGCTCGGGCGGCCGTCCCGGACTCGGTGGCGGCAACCCCCGAGCAATTGGCGGCAGCGGTGGTCGAGCTGTGCAAGCAGCCCGTGGATGAGGCGGCCGTGCCGCCGCTGGATCCGGTCCTGTTGGTGGAGACGGGGGTGGCCGAGTTGGACGAGGACGCTCATGCCGATCCTGATCGACCCGGCCGTCCGGCCGGCGTTGCCTGCCCGGACTGCCAGGGCGCGATGTTCGAGATTCAAGAGGGCACCTTGATCCGCTATCGGTGCCGGGTGGGGCACGCCTGGTCCCCGGAGACCCTGCTGGTCGAGCAGGTTTCCGCGGTCGAGGCGGCGCTGTGGTCGGCGATCCGCTCACTGGAGGAGCGGGCCGCGGTGCTCCGCAAACTCAGCCACCGCGACGGCGGCACGTTCCAACGGGCGCATCAGCAACGAGCGGCCGAGGCGGACGCCTCGGCGGCGGTGATCCGCGGGCTGCTGCGGGAGGGGCGGGTCGGGCCGGCGGTCGCCACCTGAGCGCGCCGGGGGGGTAACGTGCCGGCATGTCCGAGGAGTCCCGGGAGTTCGAGGAACTGCTGGAGTTCCTACGCGACGCCCGTGGCTTCGACTTCACCGGCTACAAGCGGCCGAGCCTCATGCGGCGGGTTACCCGTCGCATGGAGCTCATCGGCAGCAAGGGCTACGCGGAGTACCAGGACCACCTGGCGATCAACCCCGACGAATTCGGGGCCCTTTTCGACACGATTCTGATCAACGTCACCGGCTTCTTCCGGGACCAGGACGCATGGTCCCATCTTGGCTCCACGTTGCTGCCGGAGCTGCTGGCGAACCAACCGAACGACTCTCCGATCCGGGTGTGGAGTGCCGGCTGCGCGACCGGTGAGGAGGCCTACTCGGTCGCCATGGTGCTCGCCGAGGCACTGAGCCCGGACGCCTTTCGCCAGCGGGTGAAGATCTACGCCACCGACATTGACGAGGGCGCCCTGGCGGTGGCCCGCACGGCCGCCTACGGCGAACGCGAGATGCGCCCCGTGCCGCCGGACCTGCGCGAACGCTATTTCGATCAGGCGGGCGGTAATCGGTGGGCGTTCCGTCCGGACTTCCGCCGCTGCGTGATTTTCGGCCGCAACGAGCTGGTTTCCGATGCGCCGATCAGTCGCGTCGACCTGCTGGTTTGCCGCAACACGTTGATGTACTTCAACGCCGAGACGCAGGCGAAGGTGCTGGACCGGTTCCATTTCGCGCTGCGGCCCGACGGCGTGCTCTTTCTCGGTAAGGCTGAGATGTTGCTCTCGCACAGCACGTTGTTCGGGCCGGTGGATCTGCGCCGTCGCTTTTTCCGGCCGGTGCGGCGTGCGGGAGGTGGCGCCCCGGCGCTCACCTCGCGGGCGTTGCTGGAGCGGACGGCTCCGCTCGGGGTCGACCGGTTGCACCACCAGGCGATGATGGTCAGTCCGGTGGCCACGCTCTTGGTCGATGCGGACGGGGTGCTGGCCGGGATGAATCCCCGCGCGGAGTCGCTGTTCGGACTGGCCGCCCATGGCGTTGGCCGCCCGATGCGCGAGCTGGAAATCGCCTTCCGACCGGTGATGTTGAGCCCCGCCATCGATCAGGTGCTCGCCGAGCGCCGACCGGTTTGGTTGCGCGAGGTCGAATGGGACCGCTCCGCCGAGGACCACCGGGTGTTGGACCTACTGGTCGCGCCGCTGCTCGGCGGCAACGGGGAGGGGATCGGGGTGTCCGTCATGGGGACTGACGTCACCCGGTACCGCGACCTGCAGAACGACCTGGAATCGGCCAACCGGCAACTGGAGACCGCCTACGAGGAGCTGCAGTCCACGGTCGAAGAGCTGGAGACCACCAACGAGGAACTGCAGTCCACGGTCGAGGAACTCGAGACCACGAACGAGGAACTCCAGTCGACCAACGAGGAATTGGAGACGATGAACGAGGAGCAGCAGTCGACCAACGACGAGCTGCGCTCGATCAACGACGAACTGCGCGATCGCACCCAGGAACTGCACGACGCCGGCGAGTACACCGAGGCCATCTTGGCCAGCCTGCGCTCCGCGGTGATGGTGGTGGACCGGGAGTTCATCGTGCGCACCTGGAACGCCCGGGCCGAGGACTTCTGGGGGCTTCGGGCGGGTGAGGTCGTCGGCCGGCAGCTGCTGTCGCTGGACAGCGGACTACCGGTGGAGGCCATCAAGCCGATGATCCGCCGGTTGCTGCTCGACGAGTCGAGCGGGGAGCTGCGCATGGATGCGATGAACCGGCGCGGCCGCACGGTGGAGATCCGCGTGGTCGGCTCGGCGCTGCGCGAGGCGGGCGGCGAGCCGAGCGGGGTGGTGCTCGTGGTGGACGAACTGCCGACTTTGGACGAGGCGAGCAACGGCCCCGCCGAGGGCTGATCAGGCGGGTATCCGCTCGATCCGGATCACCTGTTCCAAGCCGCTGATCTGCACCACGCGATCCACCAGGGACCCGGCCCGGACCCGCAGCGAGAAGTCCACGTGGTCCTCGACCAGGCCGAACAGCGCGGCCAGACCGCGGCCGTCCAGGAAGTTCAGCTGAGTCACGTCCACCACCAGCGAGCCCCGATCGCGGCGGGCTCGGGCGCTGACCGCGCGCCGAAAGGACTGCTCGCTGACCACGTCGAGATCGCCGAACAGCATGAGGCCGTCGGGCAGGGTGCGCGCCCACAGGCCTTCCCCCATGGGCGCGAGCCGGGATTCGGAGGTAACCATGTCATACAAGATAATAGACGTCTCGCGATACAGTAAACTTCTATTTGTTGCTACAGGTATCAGTCGCCCGTTTGCCGCTCATCCTCGAGCTCGGTGATGCGCTCCCGAGCCGCGCCGAGGTCGTCCTGCAGCGCCAGGACGCGCGCGGCGCCCTCCAGGCTCAGGCCCTCGTCGAGCAGTGCACGCATGCGGGTGGCCAGCTCGAGTTGGCGACGCGAATAGAGTCGGTGACCGCCGACGGAGCGCTCCGGCGAGATCAGTCCTGCCGCGTCGAGTCGGCGCAGGAACGCGGGCTGCACGCCGAGCAATTCGGCGGCCCGGCCCATGGTGACGGAGGGGTAATCGTCGTCATCCAGGCGTTCAACCTTGCTCAACCCCACCTACCTCCAGGCCGGCGGACAACTCCGCTGATGGCTCCAGAGTATCTACAACCGAGATGGTAGGTCTGTTCAGTCCGCGTGGGTGGCGAAATGCTCGACCATGGCGGCGCAGAACGCCGGCAGGTCGTCGGGCTTGCGGCTGGTGACAAACGGGCCGTCCACGACGACCTCTTCGTCCACCCATTGGCCACCGGCGCGCTCGATGTCGGTGCGCAGACTGGGCCAGGAGGTCATTTTGCGACCGGCCACCACGCCGGTCTCCACCAGGCTCCACGGGCCGTGGCAGATCGCCGCGACCGGCTTGCCCGCCGCGACCATGGCGCGCACGAAGCCCATTGCTTCGGAGTCCATACGCAACCGGTCCGGGTTCACCGTGCCGCCGGGCAACAGCAGTGCGTCGTAGTCCTCGGGCAGTGCTTCCTGCAGTGATCGATCGACCTTCAGGTCCCCGGCCGGGTTCAGGTCGGAGTCCTGCGACTGTACGGTGCCGGCCCGCGGCGAGATCAGGTCCACCGCGGCATCAGCGGCCTCCAGTGCGCGGCGGGGCTGTTCGTACTCGACGCGTTCCACGCCGTCGGTCGCCAGGATCGCGATCCGTCTGCCGGTGAGCGTGTCGGCCTTCATGAGGCGGGTGTACCCGCGGGCTTTGCCGGCATGCCCCGAAGACCATGGGGAAGGCCAGGGCAGAGGCCGGAAAGTTAGGGGAAGGAGCAGTCCGTGAGCACAGACGCCATCGTCATGCTGCGTGAGGACCACGATGAGGTGAAGCGCGTTTTCCGGGAGTTCCAGGCAGCCGGGGACAACGCCAAGGTCGGCAAGGCGCGCCTGGTGGACAAGATGATCGAGCTACTCACCGTGCACACGTACCTGGAGAACGAGTGCGTTTATCCACAGGTGCGCTCGCTGGTGCCGGACCTGAACTCCGAGATTTTGGAGTCTTTCGAGGAGCACCATGTCGCCGACGTGCTGTGCATGGAGTTAGCGGCGATGACCCCGGACAACGAGCACTTCGATGCCAAGGTCAGCGTCCTCATCGAGAACGTGACGCATCACATCGATGAGGAGGAGACCGGCTGGTTCCCGCAGGTGCGCGAAGCGCTGGGCCGGAAGGTCTTGCAGGAGATCGGTGCACAGATGCTGCAGATGCGACCGAACGCGCCCACCCGGCCGAGCCAACCGAGTGCGTTGAAGAAGGCCGTCGACGCGGTGCTGTCCTGACGAGTGTTCGGGCGCGGGGCGGGTAGTCGAGGTAGTAGCCAGGAAAGGAGGCCGACATGGCGGACATGAACAAGAAGTCCGATGTGATGGGTCAGGGCAAACAGGAGCCCGGCGAGGATGTCATGGGACGCGGCAAGCAGATGGCCACCGACAATGACGTGATGCCGGACGAGGGCAAGCAGAAGATGACCGAGGCCAAGGACAAGGCCGAGGACATCGGGGAGAACGTGCGGCGCTGATCACCGCTCGATGCCCCGGCACCGCGGTGTCGGGGCATCGTCATGTCCGGGTCAGACGTGCTCGTCCGCGGGCAACTCCGGTGCACACTCGCCGACCCGGCTGAAGCCGATCAACGACGCCACCAGCGTCAGCACCGCGAAGGCGGCCGCGCACAGGTAGGCGTGCTGCAGGCCGCGGCTGAAGGCGCCGGCGGTGCGGGTCGTCCGGTGCCCGCGCAATACGGCGTTACGCGCGGACCCGAGGCCGTTCAACGTCAGCGTGCCGAACAGCGCGACGCCCAACGAGTTGCCGACCTGGCGGAACATGCTGGTGACCGCGCCGGCCACTCCGGCCCGTTCCCTGGGCAGTCCGGACACCGCGGCGTTGGTAATCGGCGCGTTCACCAAACCCACCCCAGAGCCGATGCACACGTAGCCGGCGATCAGTGCGGGCAGGGCGTTGTGTCGCACTCCGACCAGCAGGGCGAGGGAACCCAGCAACATCGCCACGGACGCCGCCGCCACCGGCCGCCTTGGCCCGTGTGTCGCCGTCCACCGCCCGGACAACGGGGACAGCACCAGGTTGCCGATGGTGGCGGGCACCACCACCAGGCCCGCGGTCAGCGGGCTGTAGCCGCGGATGTCCTGCAGATACAGGGTGTTCACGAACAGAAAGCCCGCGTAGATCACGAACGCGGTCGCGGCCACGATCGCCGCGGTGCTGAACGCGCGGCTGCGGAACAGAGCCGGCGCCAGCAGCGGTTCGGCGACGTGCCGCTCGGCGATCACGAACGCCACCAGGGTCACCGCGCACGCGACGAACAGCGCGAGCACCCGCGGCGCCGTCCAGCCCGCGGCGGTGGACTCGATGAACGCACAGATGCCCGCGAAAAGCGCCACGCCAATGAGCACCTGACCCACCGGGTCGAGTCTGCGGGTGCGGTCACCGGCCCCGCTGGGGGCGTGACGGTTCGTCAGAACCAATGCCAGGGCGACCACCGGCAGATTGATCCAGAACACACTGCGCCAGCCGGCGGTCTGCACCAGCAAGCCGCCCAGCGGGGGACCGAGTCCGGTGCTGGCCGCGGTGGTGCCGCTCCAGATGCCGATGGCGCGGGCGCGATCGCCCGGATCGGGGAAGGCGTCGGAAACCAACGCGAGGCTGCTGGGTACCAGGAAGCAGCCGCCGGTGGCCTGCAGCACCCGGGCCGCGATGAGGAACTCCGAGCTCGGGGCGACGCTGCACAACAGCGAACCGAGACCGAACACCAGCAAGCCGTACTGCAGCACCCGGCGCCGGTCGAACCGGTCGCCCAGTGCGCCGGCGGTGAGCAACAGGGCGCCGCGCACCACGACGTAGCCGTCCACCACCCACTGGAGTTGGGCGGCCCCGGCGTTCAGGCTGCGCCCGATCTGGGGCAGCGCGACGTTGGCCACGGAGTTGTCCAGCGTGGACATGAACAACGCCAGGCACGCGGTGAACAGCACCATCCGCGGGTGCGACGCGGAGCCCGCCGGGCGGGTCGGGCTCTGGAGCTCAGGACTTGGGATAGAGGTGGTCCTTCAGCAGGCCCGCCAGATGCACGGCGTTGGCGACAGCGGTGCGCGTGGTGTCGCGGGTCTTCTCGGGTTTGGGTTCCAGGTCCTTGTAGTCGGTCGAACCCATGGCCTCGCCCACCCAGTATGTGCCGGCCGCCGGCGCGACCGAGAAGCCGACGTCGTTGAGCGCCTGCAGGGTCTCCGCGACCACGTGGTGGGCACCGTCCTCGTTGCCGACGACGGCCACCAGGGCCACCTTGCCGGACATGGTCGGCCGACCGGAGGAATCGGTCTCGGACAGCTCAGCGTCCAGCCGCTCCATCGTCATCTTGGCCACCGAGGCCGGTTGACCCATCCAGATCGGGGTGGCCAACACCACGATCTCCGAGCGCAGCAGCTGCTCCCGGATCGTCGGCCAGGCGTCACCGTCGCCCTCGTCAACGCTCACGCCGAACCGCACGTCGTGATCCACCACCCGGATGAGGTTGCCGGACACGCCGTGTTCGGCGAGTTCGTCCAGCACCTCGCGGGCCAGAATCTCCGTCGACGATGGCGTCGGGCTCTTCTTCAGGGTGCACACCAGTGCAAGCGCGTTGGTCATGCGGTGCGCATTCCCCAACCGGGGATGCCGATGCGCTCCGGGTTCAGGCGACGGCGCTGGAGGGCGGTACGCCTGGCTGCACCCGCTCGATCGTGAGGATCCGGTCCATGCCGCTGTACACCAGCACCCGGTCGACGATCGAGCCCGCCAGCACCCGCAGCGAGAGGGTGAGCTCCGGGTCGTTGGCCATCGCGTACAGCGCGCCGATGCCGCCGCTGTCCAGGAAGTTGAGCGCAGTGAAGTCAACGGTCAGCGCGCCACCCTGGCGGCAAGCCTGGGCGGTCACCGCGCAGCGGAACTGGCGCTCGGTGGCCAGGTCGACGTCGCCGTGGAAGGTCATGGCACCCGGTTCGACCCGGGCCCACAGACCTTGGCCGATGACCACCAGGTCAGCGGCGGTTGCTTCGATATCCGGGGTCACCACGAGCTCCGATACTGGGGCGCGATATGGCGGCATCGCGGCGCCGATAAGTTGCCCCTGTAGCTAGAGGTTGTCGCGGTGTTACCCCACGCTAGCGGCGGGCAAACGACATGTCCGGCGTGTCGTGCTGAGGTACGTTTTTCCGGCCTCAGAACTGCGGATCGAGCACGCTGGGGAACCGTGGCGCCCGCTTCTCCCGGTGCGAGGCCAGGCCCTCCACCACATCGTCGCCGCCGAAGCCGAGGAACTCCAGCGCCAGCGAGGCGTCGAAAATCGGCCCGGCCTGCCGGTACCAGTGGTTGAGCGTGTGCTTGGTGAACCGCAGTGCGGGCTGGGCCATGTTCGACAGCTGCACGGCCACCTCCAGCGCCTTGTCCTGCAGCTGGTCGTCGTCCACGCACAACGAGACCAGTCCGATGCGCTCGGCCTCCTCGCCGGTCACCGTCTCGCAGGTGAGCAGGTAGTACTTGGCCTTGGCCATGCCGCAGAGCAGCGGCCAGCAGATCGCCGCGTGGTCGCCGGCGGCCACGCCGAGGCGGGTGTGCCCGTCGATGATGCGTGCGGTGCGCGCGACGATCGACACGTCGGACAGCACACCCGCGACCAGGCCTGCGCCCACCGCCGGGCCGTGCATGGCGCTGACGATGATCTTCGAGCAGTTGATGACGTTCCACACCAGGTCACGGGCCTCGCGCAGCACGCCCATGCGCTTGCCGGTCTGGCCGATCATGGAGTCGACGAGCTCGAAGCTGCCGCCGGCCGAGAAGCCCTTGCCCGCGCCGCGCAGGATCGCCACCCGGGTGTCCGGATCCTTGTCCACGTCCAGCCACACGTCGCAGAGCTCGCGGTGCCCGTCCGGGGACACCGCGTTGAGCCCCGGACCGTCCAGCGTGATGCGCAGGATGCCGTCTGCCGGACGGTCGAAGGTCAGGGTCGGGTAGACGGCGGCGAAGTCGATGGCCATAAGGGTCCTTTCGGGACGGGTCAGCGGCGGGCGGCGGGCTTGGCGTCGCGGACGGTACGGGCGATCTCGCTCCACCTGCCGAGGTGCTCCGGGTGCCGCGTCAAGTCGTCGACGGTGAGGTAGGAGATGACCCGTTCGGCCAAGCCGCCGTAGCGGGTCACCAGCCGGTCGGCGATCTCATCCCAGGGGCCGATGACCGCGTAGTGGTCGAGCATCTCCTCGGTGATGGTGTTGGCCAGCGCGTCGATGTCGCCGGCCTTCAGCGCGGTGTTCAGCGCCTCCGAGACGCCGTCGAAACCGAGGTCGGTGAACTGGAACGCATAGTTCTTGGTGGACCCGTAGAAGCCGATCTGCTTGCGGGCTCGGCGCACCAGGAACGCACGCTCCTCGGGGGTGTCGCCGGGTATCACGAACACCGGGATCAGCAGGTCCACCTCCGCGGGGGAGCGCCCGACCTTGTCCGCACCGAGCTGCAGGTCGGGCAGCAGGCGATGCTCGAGGTAATGCATGGAGTGCAGCGGGTGGACGTGGATGCCGTCGGCGTACTGGCCCGCCATCGCCACCATCCACGGACCCACCGCGGAGATGTCCACCTTGATATCCCCGTAGGCGTGCAACTGCGGGCTGAACGCCTCCGGCAGCAGGGTCAGGTCGTAGTGCTTGCTGTGGTGGTCGAGTTTCTTCTCCCGCCGGAACGCCGCCAGGATGTCCTTGACCGCGAGCAGGTAGTCGCGCATGCGCGGGCCGGGCGGGTCGAAGGCGGCGCCGTAGCGGCGCTCGATGTGCGCCCGCACCTGGCTGCCCAGCCCCAGCCGGTAGCGGCCGTTGGTGTTGTCCGCCAGCTCCCAGGCGATGTTCGCGGCGATCATCGGGCTCATCGGGAAGGCCACCGCGATGCCGGTGGTGAACGTCAGCGACGGCGCGGCGGTGGCCGCGGCCGCGATGCTCATCCACGGGGTCTGACCGGTGTCGACGAAGGTCATCCCGGTGAACCCGGCCTGCTCGGTGCGCCGGGCCAGTTCGGCCACCTCGGTCCACCGGCTCGGGCCGACCATCACATCGAACTTCATGAGCTCTCCCTGTCGCAGGTGTGATGGGTCCTCAGGCCATGGTCAGGCCGCCGCTGACGGACAGCGTCTGGCCGGTGATGAAGCGCGCGCCGTCCGACGCCAGGAACACCACGGCGGGCGCGATGTCGTCCGGATCGGCCAGCCGGCGCATGGGGATGGCCTTCTTCAGCGCGTCGACGAACTTGTCGCCGGTGCCCAGCTCCCCGGCCATCCGGTGGATCAGCGGGGTGTCGGTGGGTCCGGGGCACACCACGTTGACGGTGATGCCGTGCTTGGCGACCTCGCGGGCCACGCTCTTGGAGAAGGCCACCACCGCGCCCTTGGCGCCGGCGTAGACGGCCTCCAGCGAGGAGCCGACCCGGGCCGCATCGGAGGCCACCGACACAATGCGCCCACTGCCGCGCTCGATCATCCGCGGCAGCACCGCGTGCACGGTGTTCAACGGGCCGCGGTAGTTGATCGCGATGACCTTGTCCCACAGGTCCGGGGTGCTATCCACGAACGGCACGAAGCGGTCCCAGCCGGCCACGTTGATCAGGCTGACGATGGGGCCGAGCTCGGTCTCCACCGAATCGACGGCCGCCTTTACCGCGGCGGTGTCGGAGACGTCCACCCCCAGACCGACGTGGCCGTCGCCGGCCAGCTCGCCCGCCAGCGCCAGCGCCGGCTTCTCGTCGAGGTCGAGCACCACCACTCGACGCCCATCGGCCGCGAGGTGGCGGCACACCGCGGCCCCGATCGCGCCCGCGCCACCGGTAACCACCGCGATCTCGGCCATAGCCGATCCCCTCGCTACTCAAACCTACTAAGGAGTAGCGCGAGCCTAGCCCTCTCCATCCACACGCCGCCGGGCCCCTCTGACGGTGGACCTGCGCAAGTCACCCGAGTGTGCAGTTGTGCAGCCCTAACGCCTCGGAAAACCTGCACGACTGCACACTCGGGGAGAATTACGCCGCGTGGCCGAGGTAGCGGGCGAACAGGTCCTCGCCGTCAAGTTCGCCGGGTTCGCCGGCGAAGACGATCTGACCCTTCTGCAGCAGGTAGACGTAATCGGCCAGGGCCAACGCCTTGGTCACGTACTGCTCGACCAGCAGCAGGCTGGCGCCGCCGGCCGCGAGGCGGTGCAGGAACTCGAAGATCTCATCGACGATGATCGGCGCGAGGCCCATGGAGACCTCGTCGAGCAGCACGGTGGTCGGGTTCTGCACGTAGGCCTTGGCCAGGGCCAGCATCTGCTGCTCACCGCCGGACATGGTCCCGGCGACCTGGCTCAAGCGCTTGCCCAGGATGGGGAACGCCTCGGCGGCCTTGGCGATCGCAGCCTGTTCCTGCCCGCGCTGGGACTGCACCACGATGTTCTCCCGCACGGTCAGCCCCTGGAACACCCCGCGGCCCTCGGGGATGTGGCACACCCCGTGCTTCACCAGCTCGTGCGGGGGTGCGCCCGTTACGTTGCGGCCGTTGACCAGCAACTCCCCGGCCTGCGGGGGCAGCAGCCCGGCGGCCACCCGCAGCATCGTTGTCTTGCCCGCGCCGTTGGCGCCGAGCAGCGCGACCACCGACCCGGCGGGCACCACCAACGTGATGTCGTGCAGCACCCTGCTGGTGCCGTAGCCGGCGGACAGCTCACGCAGCTCGAGCATGCGACTTCACCTTTCCGGCAGGTTGGCTTACACGCCGCAGACCGGCTTGGCGCCGACCGGCGCGGACCAACCCTTGGTGGTGAGCAGTTCGTAGAACACGCAGCCGTTGCTCTTCGGCAGGCCGGCCCCGAACGTCAACGGCCCGGTCAGACCACCGAGGTTGTTGTTGTGGATCTTGTGCAGCCCGTCGATGATCATCGCCGAGGTCAGCGTGCCCTGTGCGGCGCTGCCGAGCTCGGCCACTGCGGCCTCCACCAGCTTCGCCGCGGTCCACATCTGCACTGAGGAGCCGGAGGTCTGCTCGCCCGGCGCGTACTTGGCGATCGCGTCCTGGTACGCCTTCAGGCCCGGCGTCGAACTCTCCGTCCAGGGCGCGGTGCCCGTCGCGGTGGCCAGGGTGAACTGACGCAGCGTCGGATCCGTGGACTGGCCGGGGGAAATCGTGCCGCCGAGGCCGCCCATGGCGGGTTGATATCCGATCGCCTGGCAGGAGCGGGCCACCCGGGCCATCTCGGTGCCGTCCATGCCCAGCAGCAGTTGTGTGACGCCGGCGCTCTTCGCGCTCTGGCACTGGGCGGTGAAGTCCGTCTGGGTCAGCGAGATCGCCGAGCTGTAATCGAAGGTCGCGCCCGCCCTCTTGGCCAGGACCTTGGCGACCGAGTTTAGGTAGGTGCACGCCTTGACCTCGACGCAGTACAACAGCCCGGCCTTGGTCCTGCCGGCGGCCACGTTCTGCTTGATGATGCCGACCGCTTGATCGTCGACGCTGGCGCCCTGCGGGAACAGGTACGGGCTGGACCCGTACCATTCCGGCGCGATGATGTCGCCGCCGACGGCCGGTACCTTGTTGGCCTCCAGACCCTGCTTGAAACCGGCCATGCTGAAGTCGTTGTGCCCGCCGGTGAAGGCGATGACGTGGTCGTCCTTGACGAACTGCGAGATCAGCGCGGAGGAGCGCGCCGGGTCACCGGCATCGTCGCCGAAGTAGAGCTTGACCGGGTGGCAGGCCAGCCCGCCGCGGTCATTGACGTCCTTGACCCAGATCGCCAGCGCCGTGCGGCCGCCGGTCCAGGCCGGTCCGGTCACTCCGGAGAACGTGCCGACCTGCCCGATCGCCACCGGGTCGCCCTGCTTGGTGCACGTCGCGGGGGCACCCGCCGCCGCGGCCGATTGCGTGGTGACGGGGTTCTTCTTGGCGCCCGCCTTGGTCGGCGTGGTGGCGCTGGCCGCTCCGGCCGCCGGGCTGGTGCCCGTCGCGGTGGCTGCGCCGCCCGCCGGTGCCGTGCCGCCGGTTTCCGCGGCGGGGGCCCCGGCCACCGGGGCCGCGGCGGTGGCGCCACTGGCGCTGACCGCGGATGCGGCGCCGGCGGCTGCCGCCTGCTTGATCTGGTCGAGCATCGCGGGGGTCAGCGAACCGGTGCCCCCGGACTCGGCCGCGATCTGCGTATCGGAGGCCCGCGTGCCGCAGGCACTGAGCAACAACAGGCCGGCGGTGAGGACCGCCGGGATTCGGCGCCATGTCTTGTTCATCGATTCGCTCCCAGCGCGGAGGGGGTGCGTGCCGCGGGCCCGGCAGACAGCCGCGCGGCGGTGGTGCTCTCCCGACGCCAGGCCCACTGCTGCGCCAGGTGGCGCAGTGGCACGTCCGGTCGGGTAGTGGCGAAGACCGCGGCGAGGATCGCCGCGGCGCCGAAGAGGGTTTGCAACGCGTCGTTCCAGCCGTGGTTGTAGGCCGGCAGGACGAACACCAGCACCGGTCCGAGGACCGCGCCGACGATGGTGGAGTGACCGGCGGCGGCCAGCACCGCCAGCAGGATCAACGACATCACGAAGTTGAACCCGGTACCGCCGACGGAGCCGAACTGGCCGGCGTAGAGCGCGCCGGAAATGCCGGCGAGGAACGCCGAGATGCAGAACACCAGCACTCGGGTCACGTTGGCCGAGGTGCCCAGTGTGGCCAACGCGGTCGGGGAGTCGCCGAGGCTGCGCAGCAGTCGACCCAGTCGGCTGTTCTGGATGGCCAGGATCAGCGCGATGCCGACCACCGCGAAACCGAGCAGCAGGTAGTAGTAGCGGGTGTCGGAGGAGAAACCGTGCGGCCGCTGAGTCTGCAGGTCGGCCAGGCCGAACATGTAGCTCTTCGTGTAGAAGAACTGCGCGATGAAGATGCCGAAGCCCAACGTGGCCAGTCCGAGGAACAACCCGGACAGCCGGATCGCGGGAATGGCCACGATCGCGCCGACCGGGACGGTGATGAGCCCGGCCCACAGCACGGCGAGCCACCACGGCACCCCGCCGCCGACGGCGTGCGCGAAAGCCGCGCCGCCGACCGCGGCCAGCGCCACCTGACACAGCGACACCTGGCCGGAGGTGTGCACCAGCAGGCCGAGGGACAGGAACAGCAGCACCTGGCTCATCGCGGAGATCCACACCGGCAGCCGGGTACCCACCACGTGGGGTACCAGCAAGGCGCCGAGCAGCACCACCGCGCCGCCGCCGAGGCGCAGCCGTGGCGGCAGGTGCAGCGGCGGGGCGGTACGCGCGCGCACCTGCCCGCCCAGGTCGCCCAGCCGATGACGGCCGAGCACCAGCAACGCGATGAACAGCACGATGAACGGCAGGTTGAAGTCCAGGCCCTGCAACCACTCGTGGCTGGCGGTCTCCTTGGACACCAATTTCTGCGCGATGCCGATGCCGATGCCGCCGGCGTAGGCCATCGGCAGGCTGCGGAACGCGCCCAGGGCGGCCGCGCCGAAGGCCTGCACCACCAGCAGAGCAAGGAAGGTGACATCCAGTTCCTGTTGCTGGGAGGCCAGCAGCACACCGGACGCGGCGGCGAACACCGAGCCGATCACCCAGGCCTGACGGCGGACCGCGGCCGGGGCCACCCCGGCGGTGTCCAGCAGCGCCGGGTCGTCCACGACGGCGCGCATCATGGTGCCCAGTCGAGAACGTTCGACCAGCAGGTACAACGCGAGCGCCGAGGCCGCGACCACGATGAAAATGATCACCGAGTCCTTCGCCACGGCGACCCCGGAGATGCTGAACGCCTTGTCGCGCGGCAGGAACGCCTTGAACTGGCGGAAATCCGAGCCGTAGATCCAGGTGATGACCGCGCGGACCAGCAGCAGAATGCCGATGGTGCCGACGATCTGATAGGACACCGGTACCCGCGCCAACCGCCGGGCCATCGCCTCCAGAATCAGGCCGAGCACCACGCCGAACAAGCCGATGGCGATCAACCCGGCAAGCACGCGGGACATCCCGTGTTGGTCGCGCAGCTCGTAGAACACATAGGCGGCGGCGGCGCCCAGCGCGCCGTGGCCGAAGTTGAACAAACCCGAGGTGCGGTAGGTCAGCACCAAGCCCATGGCGGCCAGGCCGTAGATCGAGCCGTACACGACGCCGAAGACCAGATAGGGCACGTAGTTATGCATGACGGCCGCCCCCACCGGTGGCGGCCGGCAGGCACACGCCGCACGCCTGCAGGCCCGCCTTGGCGAGGTCGGACTCCGCGGCGAAGGTGGCCTTTTTCCCCTGCAGCATCAGACAATCCGCGCCGTGGTAGTGACGCATACCCGGCGCCACGCCGAACCCGACAGCCACCTCCGCGGTGGGCGCCGCGACCCCGGCCACCGCGGCACGTTCGCCCGCGCTCACCCGGCGGTCGATCTCCGCGTACACCGCGCGACGCAGCTGGCTGATCCGAATCATCGCGGCCAGCAGCCAGACCACCATGCCCATACCGCCGACGATCAGCCCGATGATGCCCAGCGCCAGCCATCGGGTTTGTCGCTCCAGCGCGACCGCGTCGCTGATGCCGAACCAACCGACCACCAACAACACCAGACCGATAACGATGAACAGGCCGGGCAGCAGCGCATCCCGACGTGCCCACGGCTCCCGTCCGTCGTGCAGGGCAACCGGACGGTGGGAGGCCGCCCGCCGCTTCGCCGACGCGCGGGTACCGCTGATCGGGATCGAGGTCATCGACCGGCGCCGGCCGTCGCCGCCCCGATCGGCTCACCCGTGGCGTCGAGGCGGTGGCGCATGGCGCGCAGTTCGCGCCATTGGTCGCGCAGGTCCGCGGACAACCACAGCATCCCGCCCATGCCGAGCAGGAAGACCCCGCCCAGCCCCTCCGAGGCTATGTACGGCAATTGCTTGGACACGAAGCCGGTGTCGCTGACGTGGTACCAGCCGACGATCAGCAGGATCGCCCCGGCGAGCGCCGCGCTGATGGCGGCCACCCGGTCCCACTGCGCCTGCAGAACTTTGACCAGGTCCATCAGCGCACTCCTCGATAGGCCAGCAGCACGGTGCCGACCAGTGCGGACAGGCCGACGGCGGCCACCAGCGAGTAGATCCAGCCGACGTCGGGCTGCTTCTGGCCGGCCGTGGCGGCGGCCAGGGTGGTGAAGTCAACGGTGGGCGGCACGTGCACGGTCAGCGCGGGGTTGCCGGCCGGCGCCGTGCTGAGACCGGTGGTCGGGGTGCCCCCCGTGCCCGGCGGCAGCAGGCCCGCCGTGGCCGGCGTGCTCACCGCGGGGGCGCCGGCGGCCGGGGTGGTGCCGGCCGGGGCGCCGGTGCCGATCGAGGGCTGCTGCTCGCCCCCACCCGCGTAGGTGATCTCGGCCTTGACCAGACCCAACGCCAACGTCACCGGGGTCTCCCCGGAGAACCCACCGGGCGTGCCCGGCGGCGGGGCGGGCAGCGTGGTGTTGATCTGCAGCCCGGCGCCCGTGATGCCGTTGGTCGTCTGCTGGGGCTGTTGATAGACCGTGTGGTACCCGGCCTTGGTCAGCGCGGCGACCACGTCGGCGACCGGCACTTCGGTGTCATTCGCCGACTGCCCGGGCGCGATCACCCGGAACTTGCCGTCGACCAGGCTGATGGCCGGCGGGGAGATTTTCTGGCTCGGTCCGTTGGTTCCGGGCGGTGGCGGCAGGGTCAAGGTCAGACCGGTTGCGGACAGGCTGGTGAAGGCCAGTTCCGACGATCGGGTCAGCGTGCCGGAGGCGTCCCGGCCGGCCATCGCCGTCGCGTGCAGGCCGCTGATCACCAGGTCGTCGCCGAGCCGGATGAGGTTCGCCTCGGTGGACCCATCGGCGGTGACGGTGTCGCCGTCGCGCAGCACCCGGGCGGTGGAGATGGCCCCGACGCTGTCCCCGCCGCCGGTCGCGCTGGCCTGGGTCAGCGTCTGGGCGCTCTCCGCGCGCAGATCAATACCGGGGTAGCTCAGCCGCGCCGGGGGGTCGCCCAGGCTGGTGGTGACGATGAACGGATACGCCGGCAATGGCGCGCCGGTGCTGCCCGCGACGGTGCTGGGCAGACTTTGGCCCGCGTCCCCCGGGTACGGCGTGGAGGCCATGGCATCGGACTGCTCGATGGAGTTCTGCGTGGCGATCGCGTACGGACCGGAAACCTCGGGTTGGATGCCCAACGGCACCGACTCGTTGCTCAGATACATGCGCAGCCCACCGGCCTCGGTGCTGGCCGAGTAGGTGGAATCAGCGGCGGCGCGCCCGCCCGGCAGCAGCACGACCGCACCGGTAAGTGCGACGACGGCGGCAAGCGACGCCATACGCGTGGCGTACGTCATAGGCGGAATATACGGATATGACGGCTGAATGGAACCCGGGTCCGCATAAATCCCCTCCCTTCGCGGGCATGAAGGGGCCTAGTTAAGGGGACGGTTAAACGCCTTTTGGGTTCGGAGCACAATCAGCGGACGAAGAAGCTCACCTGGTGCGCCTCGTCCATTTCGGCATCGAGGGTTTGCGCCTCGAGGATGTAGGCGGCGTCCGGCTCCAGGAACACCCGGGCTCCCTGCTCGTTGAGCACCTGGTCGTCGGGCTGCGGCCCGGCCGCCACGCTCAACGTCAATACCGGCCCGTGTTGGCCGTTGTGCGATTCGCCGGTGGCGATGCGCAGTCCGGCATTGTTCGGTGAGTCGACGGTCAGGGCGTGCACGGCATTGCGGGCGGTCTCGGTCAAGTTCATCTGGCACTTCCTTCGGGCTGATGGTGGCGGGCGGGACACCCGTGGCGTGTCCGCTGGCCCTTACCCTCGCGCCGCGGGGCGAACCGCTTCGGCATTGCTGTGCGTCAGCCGGCGGGTGTATGCAAGGGGGCTCCCCACCAGCGACGGGACCGTGACCATGGCCCTTTATCCCCGACTGTTCGCGGCCATCTACAACCCGGTGCTGGCTTCGGGGGAGTTGGCCGGCATGCGCCGCATGCGCCACGACCTGGTGAGTCAGGCTCACGGCGCGGTGCTGGAGATCGGCGCGGGTACCGGGCTGAACCTGCGTCACTATTCCGATGCCGTCAAGGAACTCACGCTCACCGAGCCCGAGGACGCCATGCTCGCCAAGGTGCGCCGGGCCGCAGCCGGGCATCGGCTCGAACCGCGGGTGGTGCAGGCGCCGGCCGAGCACCTGCCGGTGGAGGACAACAGCGTCGACTTCGTGGTCAGCACGCTGGTGCTGTGCACGGTGGCGAATCCGACTGCCACGTTGACCGAGATCCGCCGGGTGTTGCGGCCGGGGGGGAAGCTGTTGCTGATCGAGCATGTACAGGCCACCGACGGCCGGGCGTTGCGCGCCGCGCAGAACCGGCTGCACCGGCCGTGGAAGGCCTTCGCCTGCGGTTGCAACTGCAACCTGGACACCGATTCGTTGCTGGCCGCGGCCGGTTTCAACACCGCGCCGTTGCGGGGTGGCAAATGGAAGCTGATGCCCCCACTGGTTCGTCCGTTGATCCTGGGGGCGGTCACCCCGCGTTTATGATTGCGTGCATAACGCCGACATCCCCTGAAGGAGTTCCCGGTGGCCAGTCGGACCGACGTCCGCGCGCGCATGATCAGCGCCGGTGAGGAACTGCTCAGCCAGCGTGGTTACGGCGTCACGATGTTGGACGTCATCGGGCGCGCCGACGCACCGCGCGGCTCGATCTATTACCACTTCCCGAACGGGAAGCTCGAGCTCGCCATCGAGGTGGTCGACAAGGTGCGTCGCGAGGTGGGCGAGCTGGTCACCCACTACTCGCGCAAGATCGCCGAGCCGGTCCCGTTCCTGCAGAAACTGGTCGATTTCCACCGCAAGCGGCTGGTCAACTCCGGCTATGAGCTGGGCTGTCCGCTGATGGGCATCATCACCAGCGGCGAGATCGAGTCCCCGGAGCTGCAGGCGGCCATCACCGAGGCGTTCGGGGTGTGGATCGGCGCGATCAGCGGGGAGTTGATGGCCAAGGGCCTGACCGAGGCGCAGGGCAATCAGCTCGCCTCGCTGGTGGTCACCGGGATCCAGGGGTGCATCGTGGTGGCCCGGGCCAAGCACTCCGCGACGCCGTTTCACGAGTTCAGCAAGTCGATCCCACTGCTGGTGACCGGCGTGCTCGCCGCCGACGCCGGCTGACGGGCCGTCAGCCGGTCGCGGCGGCCAACGCGTCGAACTCGGCCTGGCTGAGTTCGACCTGCGCCGCCGCGATGTTCTCCTCCACATGGGCCACGCTGGAGGTGCCGGGGATCGGCAGCATGACCGGGGAGCGGCGCAGCAGCCAGGCCAACGCCAGCTGCGAGGGCGAGGCCCCGTGCTGCTCGGAGATCTCGGCCAGCGGCCCACCGGGTTTGCTCAGCTCACCGGTGGCCAGCGGGAACCACGGGATAAAGCCGATGTTGTTCCTCTCACTGTGCTCCAGCAGCGCCTCGGCGCTGCGGTTGGACAGGTTGTAGAGGTTCTGCACGGTGGCGATGGTCGCGGTTTTTTGCGCCTCGAGCAGCTCCTCGACGGTGATCTCGGACAGCCCGATGTGACCGATCTTTCCCTCGTCCTGCAGGGCCTTGAGCTCACCGACCGAGTCGGCCACCGGTACCTGCGGGTCGATGCGGTGCAGCTGGTAGAGCGGGATCTGCTCCAGGCCGAGGTTGCGCAGGCTCATCTCGCACTGCTGGCGCAGGTACTCCGGACGACCCACCGGCTGCCAGATGCTCGGGCCGTGCCGGGTGAGGCCGGCCTTGGTGGCAATCACCAGGTCGGCGGGATAGGGATGCAAGGCCTTGCGGATCAGCTGCTCGGAGACCACCGGACCGTAAGAGTCCGCGGTATCGAGAAAGTTCACCCCGAGTTCGACCGCGCGGCGCAGCACGCGTACCGCCTCGTCCGGGTCGGCTGGGTCACCCCACACGCCGGGTCCGGTGAGCTGCATGGCGCCGTAGCCCAGCCGCACCACGGGCAGCGTGCCGCCGATGCGGAACTCGCCGGCGGCGCGGGCGGGGGCGGTGGACGTGGTCATGGCTGTTCCTCCGGCGGTTGACGGTGCTCCTCGAGGTCAAGGCCGCACCCTGCCGACACATTCCCGGTCCGGGAATCGACGCGGCTGGAATGGACTTGAACTCAATGGAGAACCGAACTCGAGATCTGGCGGATGCATGCCCACCCCTTCCGAAGCCGACCTGCATTTCTACTTCGACCCGGTCTGCCCGTTTGCCTGGATGACAAGCAAGTGGGTTCGGTTGGTGCAGGCCGCGAAGGATTACCGGGTTGAGTGGAAGCTCATTTCGTTGCGCCTGGTCAACGAGCAGGTCGACTACGACGCCATGTTCCCGCCGGAGTACGAGGCCGGGCACAACGCCGGCCTGCGCATGCTGCGGGTGGCCGCGGCCGCCCGCGCCTCGCTGGGCCCGCAGGCCACCGACCGGCTGCAGCTCGCCTACGGCAAGCAGGTCTTCGACCGGCCCAAGTGGGCGAACACCGAGGAGCGCCTGGCGGTCACCGGTAACTCCCCGATGGTGACCGCCGCGCTGCAGGACGCGGGACTGTCGCTGGAATTCCTCGACGCGCTGCACGATTCCTCGTGGGACGACGAGATCCGGCAGGAGACCAAGCAGGCGCGCGCGCTCACCGGCAAGGACGTGGGCACCCCGATCCTGCACGTGGACCCACCACACGGGGTGGCCTTCTTCGGCCCGGTGATCTCCCGCGAGCCGGCGGCCGCCGACGCCGTGGAACTGTGGGACCACGTGCTCGGCCTGGCCCGCTACGCCGGCTTCGCCGAGCTCAAGCGCAGCCTGCGGGAGCGCCCGCAGCTGGAGGTGTTCGGCCTGGACGCGAACACTGTCGGCAAGGTGGAGGATTGGCACGGCGGCAGTCGCCGTCAGCGAGTGCAATGAACCGGGAGGGAACATGACCGAGGCCGTCATCGTCGCCACCGCACGCAGCCCCATCGGCCGTGCGTTCAAGGGCTCGTTGACCACGATTCGCCCCGACGACCTCACCGCGCAGATGATCCGCGCGGCGTTGGCCAAGGTCCCGCAGTTGCCGATCGAGCAGGTCGACGACCTGATGCTCGGCTGCGGTCTGCCCGGCGGCGAACAGGGCTTCAACATGGCTCGAGTGGTGGCCGTGCTGCTCGGCCAGGACCGACTGCCCGGCACCACCATCACCCGCTACTGCTCGTCCTCGCTGCAGACCACCCGCATGGCGCTACACGCCATCAAGGCCGGTGAGGGTGACGTGTTCATCTCCGCCGGTGTGGAGACCGTCTCCCGGTTCGCCAAGGGCAGCAGCGACTCGCTGCCGGACACCCAGAACCCGTTCTTCGCGCAGGCGCAGGCACACAGCGAGGGCTACGGCGCCGCCGGCATCACCGCCTGGCACGACCCGCGCAACGACGGCGGCGTACCCGACGTGTACCTGGCGATGGGGCAGACCGCGGAGAACGTCGCGCTGCTCGAGGGCATCTCCCGCGAGGAGATGGACGCCTTCGGTGTGCGCTCGCAGAACCTCGCCGAGAAGGCCATCGCGGACGGCTTCTTCGCCCGCGAGATCTCTGCGGTGACGCTGCCCGACGGCACCGTGGTGGAGCACGATGACGGCCCGCGGGCGGGCGTCACGCTGGAGGCGGTGTCCCAGCTGAAGCCGGTGTTCCGTCCCGACGGCCGGATCACCGCGGGCAACTGTTGCCCGCTCAACGACGGCGCCGCGGCGGTCATCATCATGAGTGACACCAAGGCCCGCGAGCTCGGCATCGAGCCGCTGGCCCGCATCGTGTCCACCGGCGTCACCGGGTTGTCCCCGGAGATCATGGGGCTGGGCCCGATCGAGGCGTCCAAGCAGGCGCTGGGCCGGGCCGGCATGACCATCGACGACATCGACCTGGTCGAGCTCAACGAGGCGTTCGCAGCGCAGGTCATCCCCTCGGCCCGGGGGCTGGGGCTGGACCCGTTCGGGGACAAGCTCAACGTGCACGGCGGCGCGATCGCCGTCGGTCACCCGTTCGGCATGACCGGCGCCCGGATCACCGCCACGCTGCTCAATGGTCTGCAGGCCCGCGACGCCACGTTCGGCCTGGAGACCATGTGCGTGGGCGGTGGCCAGGGCATGGCCATGGTCATCGAGCGCCTGCGCTGACCTGGACACTATATCTGGACATAGTGTTCAGTTGTCGGCTATAACGGACGGCATGACCGTAACGGGGACTCCCGGCAACCGCACCGTGGACGTGATCGTTGCCGGGTCGGGGCACAACGGGCTGATCGCGGCCGCGT